>JAEZVQ010000078.1 GCA_023420745.1 Actinomycetes bacterium | reverse complement strand
AGCCTCCGTAGCTCAGTGGATAGAGCAGTTGCCTTCTAAGCAATGGGTCGCAGGTTCGAATCCTGTCGGGGGTGCTGATGAATCTGTAGACGCCACCAAATTACTACATCCCCGAGAACGTGTGTTCCCGGGGATGTTCGTATCCGTGTGCGGTCAGTCGCCGCTCAGTCGTCGAGGGTGACGGCGCCAGTCTTGTACGCCTTCGCCAGACGCTGGGGGACTCGCACCTCGCGACCCTGGACGCGGATCGTCATCAGGTCGCTCAGCTTCGCTTTCCACGTGGATCGGCGCGTGCGGGTGTTCGCCCGGGACATCTTGCGCTTGGGGACAGCCATCTGCCCGCTCCTTCACTGTCGAAACATTCGTATGCTTGCCACCATATACTGTGCCATGGTTGCGCAGGTTGACGCCAGCACACACATGGTGAGCGCGGTGTGATTTTCCCCGCGCTTTTGGCAACTCGCCTACCCTACCACATTCGGTTGTCGTTACGGAGAATGATGCGTTCCATTGCTTCCGGTAGCCGCGTTCGTCACGAGTTGACGATCACGCGCTCACGTTTCATCACGACGCTCGCCCACACCCCGACCGAATCCGCGGCGCGCGCACTGATTGCTCAGGTGCGTGCCGAGTTTCCCGACGCCCGCCACCACTGCACGGCATTCGTCATCAAACCGGACGGTCTCAACGAAATCGGGCATTCTTCTGATGATGGTGAGCCGTCGGGCACCGCAGGAATGCCGATGCTGGAGGTGTTGCGACGCGAGAACATGGTGAATGTCACCGCTGTGGTCACTCGATATTTCGGCGGTGTCCTCCTCGGCACCGGTGGTCTCGTTCGCGCCTATTCAACGTCGGTATCTGAGGCTCTTGCCCGCGCCCAGCGAGTGACCCTCGCCGAGCGGGACGTGTGGGAGTTCACCATCGATCACGCGCTGTCAGGACGAGTCGACGCTCAGTTACGCAGCCGCGAGATTCCTGTCCTTAACATCGACTACAGCGATCGCGTGTGTATCCGCTGCGCACCACCCCCCGACCACGCTCAGTGGCTGACCGACGCGCTCGCACAATGGTCGGCGGGAACGGCAATCCCGACCGTCGTCGGGCGCACCGTGTGTGAGTTCGCTGAGCGCGAATCCTCACCATTGGACAAGTAGTTGCGCGCGCAGGGCAAACGCGTGCTGCCATAGGATGATCTCGGACGTGAGGGCGCGTGGCTCTCACCGGTCGCGCTTTCCTCACTGAACAACTCGCCGTGTACGCGAGATACCTCATCAAGACCGCGCACGCCCACCGCGGACATGATTCGTGACGAAAGGACGCTCCCATGCTCTCGATCCTGCCTGACATCACCCACAGCGTCGGCAACACTCCGCTGGTAACGATCAACCGTATTGCCGGATCACGCGCTCGAGTACTGGCTAAGGTCGAAGCCTTTAACCCCGCGTCGTCGGTGAAAGATCGCGTTGCCGTGGCAATTGTCGACGCCGCCGAAAAAGCAGGAGCGTTGAGCGCGGGTGGAACCATCGTCGAAGCGACATCGGGCAACACCGGTGTGGCATTGGCGATGGTCGGCGCTGCACGCGGATACCACGTCGTCATCGCGATGCCGTCATCCATGAGCCGGGAACGTCGAGCTCTGATGCGCGCATTCGGTGCCGAGCTCGTATTGACGCACCCGACCGAGGGCATGGCCGGAGCCGTACGAGCCGCGGAAACAATCGTCGCTGAACGCCCCGGCTCTATCCTCGCCTCACAGTTTTCCAACCCGGCCAATCCCGGCACTCACATGGCGAATACCGCGGTAGAGATCTGGGAAGCAACCGGCGGCACCGTTGATGTCCTCGTTGCCGGGGTCGGTACCGGCGGGACAATCTCCGGGGTGTCTCGTGTCCTCAAAGAACGCAACCCCAATCTTCGCGTGATCGCTGTTGAACCAGCTGAGTCAGCGATCCTCTCCGGCGACACCCCCGGTCCGCACGGTATCCAGGGAATCGGCGCGAATTTTGTTCCAGACAACCTCGACCGCTCTGTCCTCGATGAAGTTCTCACCGTCACCACCGACGAGGCGATGACGTTTGCGCGGCGTGCCGCCGCTGAGGAGGGGCTACTGGTGGGGATTTCTTCCGGCGCGGCGCTCGCAGCCACAGCGTCAGTGGCCGGACGGGACGAGTTCGCTGGGAAGACGATCGTCACCGTGTTGCCCGACACCGGGGAACGCTACCTGTCGACCCCGCTGTGGCAGTCCCTCGCTGATTAACACACCGACGAGGACAACAGACCACCATCATGCACGACTCACCTCATTCCCTGTGGACACTCGTTCGCGAAGACCTCGCCACTGCCCGGCATCGCGACCCGGCGGCACGATCAAACCTCGAGGTTGCCTTGACCTACCCCGGTGTCCACGCCATTTGGTCTCACCGTGTCGCCCACTGGCTTTGGCACCGCCGTGCCCGGATGCTCGCGCGCCTCATTTCCTCCATGGCACGCGTCACCACCGGAATTGATATCCATCCCGCAGCCTCGATTGCACGTCGCGTATTCATTGATCACGGTACCGGTGTCGTAATCGGTGAAACCGCGGAAGTCGGTGAGGATGTCGTGATCTTCCACGGGGTGACGCTCGGCGGTGTCGCGATGACACCGGGCAAACGGCACCCCACGGTGGGATCGCGGGTGCTGATCGGCGCCGGAGCAAAAATCCTCGGCCCGATTACCGTTGGGGACGGGGCGAAAGTCGGAGCCAATGCGGTGGTCGTCAAAGACGTTCCCGCCGGTCACGTGGCTATTGGCATCCCCGCGCACCACCAGCCTCGACACGGCGGCGACGAGGACGACAGCACCTTCACCGTCGATCCGACGCTGTCGATTTAGCCGCCCTTCGACCCCTCCGGATGGCGGTCGCCGCTCCTGCGGCAGTTGTCGCTAGCGCAGGATCGCCGAGCCCATCGCCACCTTGAGGTCGGAGTAGAACGACGAGTCCGCTTGGACGCGCAGCTGCGGGTGCGCCTCGGTGACGATGGTGCGGCCGTCCTGGCGTTCAATCGCGATCCGCACCGGTGAATCGCCGGGATGCGCGGTGAGGACGTCGCGCAGCTGGGTGATGACCTGCTCGGTGCACTGATGCCACGGCAGCGTCAGTTCCACGGTGCTCAGCCCATCGTCTCGCAAGTCGAGGATTGTCATCGCCTGTGCGGAAACCGATCGTTCCTCGTCACGAATCTGGATGCGCCCGTCAATCTGGACGACGAGGTCGGTGGCGAGTGCGTGCGAAATCGTTTCATACACGCGGGGGAAGAACAACACTTCGAGCGAACCGGTCATATCCTCGAGCGTGGCAATCGCCCACAGGTCGCCCTTCTTCGTCGTCTTCACCGTCACCGACGTGATCAAACCAGCAAGTCTCACCTGCTGGCGATCCTTGACACTGTCGTCGGACAGGATCGCCGCCACCTGGTGGTCACAGTAGCGTTCGAGAGCGCTCGCCACCCCTGACAGCGGGTGATCCGACACGTAGAGACCGAGCATTTCGCGTTCAAATGCCAGTTTGTCCCGACGATTCCACTCGGGGATATCCGGTACCGACACCGACAGCGACGACATCCCGACGTCAGGGGTCGCTCCGAAGAGATCGAACTGCCCCACTGCCTCGTTGCGTTTGAGAGCGCTGACAGAATCGACGGCTTCCTCGTGGATCGCTACCAACGCACGCCGACACTGGTGGAGAGAATCGAAAGAACCGGCCTTAATCAGCGACTCAATGGTGCGGCGGTTACACACCGGGTTGGGAACTTTGTCGAGGAAATCCTCGAATGACTCGAACTCTCCGCGCTGCTCGCGCGCGTCGACAATCGCATCGACGACGTTTCTTCCAACGTTGCGAATCGCCGCTAAGCCAAATCGAATATCTCGCCCCGCTGGTGTGAACGTCGCGTGCGACTCATTGACGTCGGGTGGGAGGACGGTAATGCCCATGCGTCGACACTCGGCGAGGTAGAGTGCGAGCTTATCCTTGTCGTCACCCTGAGAGGTCAACAGTGCCGCCATGTATTCGGTGGGATAGTTCGCTTTGAGCCATGCGGTCCAGTACGACACCAGCCCGTAGGCCGCGGAGTGCGACTTATTGAACGCATAGTTCGAGAAGGGGACGAGAATATCCCACAGCGTCTTCACCGCGTTCTCGGAGTATCCGCGCTCCACCATGCCGTCGTGGAAGGGGATGTATTCCTTGTCGAGGATTTCCTTCTTCTTCTTCCCCATGGCGCGGCGTAGCAAGTCTGCTTGTCCCAGCGAATAGCCGGCGACCTTTTGCGCGATCGCCATTACCTGTTCCTGGTAGACGATGAGACCGTAGGTCGTGTCGAGGATTTCGGCAAGCGGCTCGGCGAGCTCCGGGTGGATCGGCTCAATCTCGGCGCGACCGTTCTTGCGATCGGCATACTTGTTATGCGAATCCGCTCCCATCGGGCCGGGGCGGTAGAGCGCGCCAACCGCGGAAATATCCTCAAAGTTATCCGGGTGCATGCGCTTGAGTAGCTTTTGCATTCCCGAACTATCGAGCTGGAAAACGCCGAGAGTATCACCGGATGACAACAGCTCATAGGTTTTGGAATCGTCAAGTCCGACGTGTTCAAGGTCGGGGCGTTCTTTCCCGTTCGTCTCAATATTGTCGAGCGCGTCAGATATCACTGTGAGGTTGCGCAGCCCGAGGAAGTCCATCTTCAACAGTCCGAGTGTTTCGCACGTCGGATAGTCAAACTGGGTGATGATCGCACCGTCGGCGGGTCGTTTCATCAGCGGGATAATGTCGCGAAGCGGTGCTGAAGACATGATCACGGCACAGGCGTGGACGCCCCACTGTCGAGTCAGCCCCTCCAGACCACGCGCCATATCGACGACCGTGTGCGTTTCAGGATCCTCCGCGTGGAGTTTACGAAACTCTGCTGCCTCGTCGTAGCGCTTATCTTCGGGGTTGAAAATCCCGGCGACAGAAATGTCTTTCCCCATCACGGTCGGCGGCATCGCCTTCGTCAGCTTCTCAGCCAGCGAATAGGGTTTGCCGAGGATGCGCCCAGAGTCTTTCAGCGCCTGCTTCGCTTTGATTCGCCCGTAGGTGACAACCTGCGCCACGCGGTCGTCACCGTATTTCTGGGTGACGTACTCGATGACCTCCCCGCGACGACGTTCGTCGAAGTCGACATCGAAGTCGGGCATCGACACGCGCTCGGGGTTGAGGAAGCGTTCAAAGAGCAGACCGTGTTCCATCGGGTTGAGGTCGGTGATCCGCATTGCGTAGGCAACCATTGACCCCGCGCCCGAACCACGACCGGGTCCTACGCGAATTCCATGTTCTTTTGCCCAGCGGATAAAGTCAGACACGACGAGGAAGTAGCCGGGGAACCCCATCTGCGAGATGATGCCAACCTCATACTCCGCTTGCTTGCGCACCGCGTCAGGAACACCCTTGGGGAAACGGTAGTCCAGACCGCGCTCGACCTCTTTGACGAACCACGAAGTCTCATCTTCCCCGACGGGCACGGGGAAACGCGGCATAAAGTTAGCCCCGTCTGCCGTGGTGGTGAAGTGAACGTCGCAGCGCTCAGCAATTGCCAGCGTGTTGTCGCACGCCTGGGGAATATCCTCCCAGTCGCGTCGCATCGATTCAGCGGATCGAATGTAGTAGCCAGTCCCGTCGAACTTGAATCGATCCGGCGTGTCGAGGGTGACCCCGGAGTTGATGCACAGCAGCGCGTCTTGGATTTCCGCGTCCTCAGCCGTGACGTAGTGGGCGTCGTTCGTCACCACCATCGGCGCGTTCATCAATCCGGCGAGGCGAATGAGGTCGGCGCGGGTTCGCCGCTCAATATCAATGCCGTGATCCATCAGCTCGACGTAGAAATTGTCCTTGCCAAAAATGTCACGCAGGCGCCCGGCTGCCGCCACCGCCTCATCCCATTGTCCAAGGCGCATCCTCACTTGTACTTCGGATGAGGGACAGCCGGTAAAGACGATCAGCCCTTCGTGATAGCGCTCGAGCAGTTCCATATCGGCGCGTGGCCATTTCCCCCACTGCCCTTCGAGCGAGGCGTAGGTTCCCAACCGGAAGAGATTGTGCATCCCGGTGGTGTTTTCTGCAATCAACGTCAAGTGCGTGTAGGCACCGCGCGCAGACACGTCATCGTCACTTTGCCACTGTTCACCCCAGCGCACGCGAGTTTGCTCAAAGCGTGAAGTTCCCGGCGTCACGTAGGCTTCCAGCCCCATAATCGGCTTGATCCCGTGCTGTTTCGCGGTGTTGTACAGCTCGTAGGCTCCGAAGAGATAGCCGTGGTCGGTCACGGCGATGGCCGGCTGTCCCAGCCGCGCAGCTTCGGCCACCATCGGCTTGATTTTCGACGCACCGTCGAGCATCGAATACTCGGTGTGGTTGTGGAGGTGGACGAACTGATCGGTGCGACTCATGCGCTCCAGTTTAGTCGTTCGTCCCACCGTGGCGGCGCTCGGGGTGACGCAAAACATCGAGGGCGTGATTGAGGTCATCGGGATAGGGAGCCTCGATACGCACGGCAACTCCAGTGCGCGGATGCGTGAACTCGAGCCGCGCCGCGTGCAGCCATTGGCGCGTCAGCCCCAGGCGCTCAGCCTGCGCGGCGTCGGCACCGTAAAAGGTATCCCCCACACAGGGATGCCCCAGTGCCGACATATGCACGCGAATCTGGTGGGTGCGCCCAGTGTCGAGGATCAGCTCCATCAACGCGGCGGCGGGCAGGAGCTCGAGCGTGCGGTAGTGGGTGATTGCCTCACGCCCTCCGGCTACAACAGCCATCCGCCATTCCTTCGACGGGTGGCGTCCGATGGGTGCATCAACTGTCCCCCGTTCCGGATCGGGGTGTCCCGCTACGACTGCATGGTAGGTTTTGTGAACCCGGCGGTCTTTGAACGCATGTTTGAGCTTGGTGTAGGCCAGCTCCGACTTCGCCACCGCCATCGCACCGCTGGTGCCAACATCGAGACGGTGGACAATCCCTTGCCGTTCCGGCGGTCCCGAGGTCGAGATTCGTACCCCTGACGCTTCCAATGCGGCGAGGACAGTCGGACCATCCCAGCCCGGTCCCGAGTGAGCCGCCACTCCCACCGGTTTGTTCACCACAATGACGTCCTCGTCGGAGTAAAGCACGTCCATGCCGACCACCGGGGCGACATCCACGTCCGGCGGCGTCATATCGACTTCGATCATGTCGGTGGCGGCGAGTTTTTCCGATTTCCCCACTGTCACACCGTTGACCGCAATGCGCCCGTCCTCGCACATCTCCTGCACCTCAGTGCGCGACATGCCGAGCATCCGAGCCACCGCACGGTCGATGCGTTGACCGACGAGCGCGTCGGGGACGGGGAGGAATCGCCGTTCACTCATCGGTCACGCCCCCAGCCCATCGCGACTGTCCGCGGATGATGGTGCGTGGCGCTGATCGGCGCCGCTGCGGTCGTAGGGGACGCCGAGGAGACCGAGGAGTACCAGGGCAACAGCTGCACCGACAATCCATATGTCGGCAACATTGCCGACGAACCAGTTGTTCCAGTTAAGGAAATCGACAACGTGCCCAACGCCGAATCCCGGCGCCTGGATCAGCCGGTCGATGAGGTTGCCCCACGCGCCACCGAGCAAGAACCCCACCGCGATCGCCCACCAGAGGTTGCGCACCCGCGGCATGACGACCAAACCGCCGAGGCAAATCACCGCAGAAAAGATGGTGAATACCCAGGTGGCGTGGTTGAGCATCGAGAATGCGGCACCGGAATTGAACACCAGCTGCGCGGTGATGAAATGCCCGATCAAGGGAACAGTCGCACCGGAGTCGAGTGTGGTCAGCGCCCAGAACTTCGTCACCTGGTCGACAATGCAACTGACCACCATGATGGCGACGATCGTCGCCAGTGCGCGGATATTCGTTCCTCGCGTCGCAGAGGCATTCACGTCGGTATCCTTCACCCTTTCTCGACCGCCGATGACACGACCAATCTCACTAGCGTCCCGAGGCGTGAGAGACCATCCCCAAGTGAGAATCACGCCAGGCGCAGGGTCGAATACCCTGCACCTGGCGTGCATTCAATCACCGTCGCGCGGACGACAGTGTCAGGATTCGCTGACCTCACCGAGGAGGCGCTGGAGGTGGTCACGCAGCTTTGAACGGTAGTCGCTTTCAAAGTGCTTGAGCTCGTCGATCTTCGACTCGAGCATGCCGCGTTCCTGTTCGAGCTGGGCGAGCACCTCGCTGCGCTTGCCTTCAGCTTCGCGGATAATGTGTTCACCTTCGGCGTGGGCTTCAGCAACGATGCGTTCGCCTTCTTCACGACCATTCGACACGTATTCGTCGTGGACGCGCTGGGCAAGAGCGAGCATTGCAGTCGCATCTTCCGGAGCGCGAGAGGGCTCTTCGCGAACGGGAGTAGCAGGAGCAACGGGCTCGGGGGTCGGCTCAGCAGCGACCTCGGGTTCAGCGGTCTCGACCACTGCCGGCTCCTCAGCAACGGGAGCCTCAACCGCGCCATCGGCGGGAAGATCGTCAACGCGACGCTGTGCCGCTTCAAGCTTCTGCTTCAGTTCAGTGTTTTCGACCTGAAGGGTGTAGATCGTGTTGACAACTTCGTCGAGGAACTCGTCAACCTCAACAGGGTCGTATCCTTCGCGGAACTTCACAGACGTGAAGGTCTTATTCAAGACATCTTCTGTTGTGAGCAGTGCCATGCGTTCACCTCAGATTCTCACGTAGCACGCGCGACCCGTAACCGCGTCGGACACGTACAAGTTTTGCGGTTATGCACCGTTGTGCAGCCTCGAGTTTACCCAATTCTGCCACTTCGATGCATCTAGATGAGGGCGCTCACCAGTCTCCCGGCGAGAACCACGCCAAAAAACAGTACCACGAAGCCGACATCAATAGCGATTTCGCCGAGATTGAGCGGCGGAATCACACGTCGCAAAAGCCGCAGCGGCGGATCGGTCAAGGCGTAGACGATATTCGCGACCAGGATCAGCGCACGTCCCGGTCGCCAGTCGGGGCTAAAGTATTGGATCCAGTCGAGCACCATCCGCGCGATGAGCACGAACGTATAGAACGACACGCACCACGACGCGACGAGGGCGATATAGCTCAGTACAGTGTTCACGTGGATCCGGATTCGTCAGAAGCTCGACGAGCGGTCAGTACGAGAATCCGCGCTGTCGATGCGCACGGATTCCGGAGTGAAGACGAGGACGCGCTTGTGGATTTGTTCATGCGTGCCACCCAGCGCGTAGGTCACGCCGACGCAGAAGTCGACAATACGGCGGCAATCCTGATCCGCAGTCTCGGCGAGGTTGACGATGACCGGAATCCCCTCGCACAACCATTTGGCGATCTTCTCGACATCCCCGTAGGTGCGCGGGTGTGCGGTGCGGATGCGCGACATTCCCTGTGTTGACGACGAACGCCCGCTAATCACCGACGGGCGCGACATTGGGGTGACCGAACTGAGGAAATCAGGGGTCGATTCCACGTCCGCAGAGTCGTCAAAACCGTCGTAGTCGTCCATCTCGGTATCCTCTTCACCATTGGCACTCGACGCCCAGCCAAGCTTTTCCAAGAATCCTGATGCCATTTGTGCGCCTCTCCCCCATTCGTCAACGCATCATGGTCGCGGCACTCACGTTAGTGCGATTGTGCGCCCTCGCCGGTTATCGACGCTCGGCGTGTCGATAAAACCGCGCCCAGCCGGCAAGACGACCGCAGTGCACATCGCGCCGATAGGAGTGGAGGTCGTGCCCGTGGAGAGTACATTCGTCGTCGTGAATAATGCGATGGACTCCTAAGGTGCGAAGTTCATCGACGGCGGCGGAGCGCAGGTCGAGCGCCGGTGTTCCCCCTGTCGTGCGCGGGGCGCGCTCGGGGGAACGGCGGGCGCATTACGATG
>JAEZVQ010000068.1 GCA_023420745.1 Actinomycetes bacterium | reverse complement strand
CCTTTGAGCCCAAGTCTCGTGGCACGCAGGTGAACCTGAGCGATGATGCCGAGGTAGTACAGCAGTGCCGGCAAGATGGCGGCAATGGCAATGGTCGCGTAGGGGACGCCGAGCGTTTCCGCCATGATGAACGCGGAGGCGCCCATAATCGGCGGGAGAATCTGCCCACCCACCGAGGCGGTAGATTCCACAGCCCCGGCGAAGGTCGAGCGGTAGCCGACCCGTTTCATCAGCGGAATGGTGAAAGTTCCGGTGGTGACGACGTTAGCCACCGCAGCGCCATTAATGGAGCCGAGCATCCCGGAGGCGATGACCGCCACTTTTGCCGGTCCGCCACGCCCTTGCCCGGCGATGGCGAGAGCAAAATCGTTGAAGAACTTGCCCATTCCCGAGGCGTTGAGCACAGCGCCGAAGATGATGAAGAGGATGATGTAGGAGGCGCTGACCCCAATCGCTGTGCCGAAGATTCCCTCATTCGTCAGGTAGAGGAAGTTCAGCGTGTCACCGACTTCGTAGCCGCGGTGTCTAAACAGCCCCGGCACCATCCGCCCAAACAGTGCGTATCCGATAAAGAGGATGGCGAGGATGGGCAGTGCCCACCCGGTGAGTCGCCTCGCTGCTTCGATGACGAGGATGACGAGGATCGCGGCGAAGACGATATCGAGGGTGCTCGGCTGCCCAGCTCGGCGCACGATATCGCCGTAGTTGACGACGACATAGATCGCTGTCGCTGCTGCGGCGACGATGAGAACGAGGTCGTAAATCGGAATCTTCCCTCGCACTCCGCGACGAATCGGCGGGTAAAGCGCGAAGGCGAGGACGAGCATCGCAGCCACGTGGATGGAACGGTGCATGAGAACAGGAGGTGCACCGAAGTACGCGGTATACATGTGGTAGATTGCGAGGGCAAAAGCCACAGCAGAAACAGCGATCGCCGCGGGCTTCCACGTGAGTTCGCGCGTGCGCGATTCGCGATCGTATTTTTCGAGGACATCGCGCTCAGGCGATTCGCTGACCGAGGAACCGGGAGTAGTCACGATCAAGTCCTTTCTCGCACAGATGGAATGAGAAGAAGGTAGCGCGATCGTCGCGCGGGATCGTCGTGTGAGATCGTTTCGCGCGACGGTCGCGAGTGTGGATCATCGACAACGCAGTTCGATGAACGCGTGATGCGGAAGGTCATCGGTGGCGATCACCCGCGTGCCGATCCGCAGTTCGTGATGTGTCAGATGCGAGTGCACCCACCGCAGATGTTCGATTGGACGGTTAATCCCGCTCATGTGGATCCACCCGTCCTCGAGTGTTGTTGTCCCGAGATCCGAGGGAACTCCGGCACCGTAGGAGGTGACGAATACGTCGGTGAGGACGAGGGTGCGCTCCTCGCTCACCCGATACAGTTCTCTCCACGGCGTGTGTTCGATGGAGTGAATCCAGCGCAGCTCGATCACGGTGCCTGGTTCGACGGTGGAACTGACGTAGGTGCGGTGGGTGTGCTGGTCGAAAACTTCGACGATCAGACACCGTTCGTGCGGGATGGGCAGCAAGGCGAGCCCCACTGCCATCGCCGTAACGAGGATCCTAGTGAGCGCCCACTTCGTCAAAGTAACGTTTCGCCCCTGGATGGAGTTCGACAGCGAGACCGTCAGTCACCGTGTCGAGGGTGATGTTCTTCGCCGCGTTGTGTGCGGCGTGGATGGTGTCGATGTTGTCGAATAGCGCTTTGGTGATGGCGTACACCTGGTCGTCGGTGAGCGAGGGAGACACGAGCAGCTGGTTCATAATCGACGCAGTGGGCACGTCCTCGCTCTGGTCGTAAGTTCCGCCGGGGATGACATCCTCGTTGAAGAACGGGTATTTTTCACGCAGTTTCGCCATCCCTTCTCCGGTGATGGGCACGATGACGACGTCGTGCGTGGTGGAGAGGTCGGTGACTGAGGAGTTCGGCAGCCCGGAGGTAACGAATGCGGCGTCAACTTGCCCGTTCTTCATCTGGTCGATGGCTTCGGAGTAGGACAGGAAGTCTTCGTCGATGTCGTCGTAGCTCATGCCGTGGGCTTCGAGGATCATTTGGGCGTTGAGTTCGACGCCGGAGTTTTGATCCCCGACACCGACGCGTTTGCCTTTGAGGTCGGCAATCGATGCGATGCCCGAGTCGGCGGTGGTGACAACCTGGACGAAGTTGTTGTACAAAGCGGTGACGGCACGCAGATCTTTCATCCCCTCACGATCGGCGAAGGGTCCGGTACCGTTGACGGCTTGGAAGGGGGCGTCGCCCATGGCGAACGCCAGTTCGGCTTTACCGGAGGTGAGCAAGGTGATGTTCTCGACCGAGGCGCCGGTGGCTTGAACGGTGGATTGTGCGCCGAGGGCATCTTCAAAAACCTGCGCCATCGAGGCGCCGATTTGATAGTAGGGGCCGGAGGTGCCGCCGGCGGCGAAGGTGACGAAATCGAGTGATGCACCGCCCGGTTCGGTGGTCGAGCTGTCGCCGGTTGACGAGCATCCCGTGAGAACGAGGGCGGTGAGAGCGAAACCGACAATGGTTTTGAGGTTCTTCATCAGGGCAATCCTTTCTCTCGATCGGATCAGAGCGGTCGGGATCGTGATCCCGAGGCGGTGGTCATTCACCGCTCGCGCTTCCGTCCCCCTCTGCGTTGCGGGGAAGGGCAGACTCTGATGGTCTCGCGACTGCCGATGTGGCGACGAGGGATGAGCGTCGCGACAGGTGTCGTCGAGATTGAGACGACACTAACAGCGGAGAGAAAAATCTGTCAATAGATATTCTCGATATCGAGACTTTGCTGTTTCTTGGAGAACTGTGCCCCCGAGACGATTCGAACGTC
>JAEZVQ010000027.1 GCA_023420745.1 Actinomycetes bacterium | reverse complement strand
CGCATTTTGCTCAAAAATTCCTCGAGTTCATCGTCCACGAAGTGATCCGCCACCACGAGGTGATTCGAGAAGAACACGAGGCGGCTCAGCATCCCCGCGACTAAGAGCGGAGTGGATCAGTGGCATCGGCACACGCGGATCACACCGCGGTTCCTCGCGCACGGCTCGTCACACTCCCGTTCGTCTGCGGGTGCGTGGCGAATATGCTGTCCTGTTTCGTGTTTTACCTCTTGATGTCGACGATTGCCGGCTACGCCGTCAACGCGTTGCACACGAGTCAGAGTCTCGCCGGACTTGCCTCGGGAAGTTTTGTTGTCGCCGCTATGGTTGGGCGCCTGTTGAACGCACCGATCACGCTGATGCTCGGTCGGCGGCGCACGTTAATGTCATCAGTGGTTCTCATGGTCATCGCACTGGTGATCTACATGGTCGCGCACACGTACGCGATCCTCCTCCTCGGGCGAGTTGTTCACGGCTTTGCCGTCGGCTACGGGCTGACGGCACTGTCAGCGGTGGTGTTGTCGCAAACCCCGTCCTCCCGTTCCTCGGAAGCGACCGGCTGGTTCACTGCGGGGCTGGCTATCTCCACCGGACTCGGTCCATTCGCCGGTGCGACGATCGTCAAACTCTTCGGCTACGAAGCGCTATTTGCTACCGGGCTTTTTATCACCGTGCTCATGCTTCCCACCGCCTATTTCGCACTGGGCACGATCGGTCGTCGTACCCGCTGGATCACCTACACCCGCGCATTATTCCGCCTCTCCGCATTCGTCGCCCCGAGAGCCTTCCCCGTCGCGGCATGTGTTATGGCCGTTGCTCTGGGATTTTCTGCCGTGCTCACCTTCATCGCCGACTACTCACGCGACATCGGTCTCGCCCACGCTGGCGAGCTGTACTTCGTTGTCTACGCTGCCTTCCTCCTCGTCGTCCGACCGGTTGCTGGGATGATTCAAGATCGTCGAGGCAACGACATCGTCATGCTGCCCGCGCTTATCTGCGCCATGTGCGGGTTGGCGTGTACAGCATGGGCAGGCAACGCGGCAATTCTTCTTACCGGCGCGGGTCTGCTGGGCGTTGGCTATGGCACGTTGATGTCGGCAGGACAGGCGATGTGCATCCAGCGAGTCGGTGTGTTGAAGATGGGGCTCGCTGTCGGTTCCTTCTTCATCCTCGTTGACGGTGGTACCGGCGTTGGGCCGATCGTGTTGAGCCCGATTGCCCAGGCGTGGGGGTACTCGCCGATGCTGTGGATCGCAGCCGTCCTCGCCGCATTCGCCTGTCTCGGCTACGCGGTTTTCGTTGCCGATAGGTCGTGGCTGGCACGGCGGCGACGCACCAGCCACGACTGATCAACACCACAATGAGGTCAACGCGCTCACGAGCGCGTTACTACTCGTGGTGATATCCGACCGACATTTTCATCGTCTCGTTGACGCGTTGTGTTGCCTGGTCGAGGATGTCGACGCTACCACCCGACATGATTTCATCAGTGATCGGCTGCATAATCGACGACAGCTGCGCCCACCGGTCGGTGACCGGTGAGATCACGCCGGTTCCTTCCTCAACGTGGACGGAGAACGCGCGAGCATCGATCCCGTTACCGTTGATCGTTTTCACTGCCTCGTCGGTGGCTTCGGAAATTGCGGGGAACACGACACCGAACTTTGCCACCTTGAGCTGACACTCCGGGGTGGCGAGGTACTTGACGAACTCCCACGCCTCATCCGGGTGCGGTGTTCCCTTGAAAATCGAATCCCCGACCGAGTTGATGACCGACGCGCGAGTGCCTCTCGGTCCAATCGGCGTGGGCGCCACCTGGATCTTCGTCGGAGCGTTCAACACGTTGCCGACTTGCCAGGCGCCTTCAATGAGAGTGGCGTATTTTCCGGATTTTAACGAGTCGAGGCTTCCGATCCCGGTCTTGACCTGCGCAAGAGTGGGCATGTAGCCCTTTTCGGTGAGCGAGTAGTACCACGACAGTGTGTCCTTGAAACGCTGATCGTCGTAGTTCCACTTGGTGCCCCACGGGTTACGATCCGAATACGTCCAGCCGGTGGTCAGGGCGAAAGGCGACCACTGAACCTGACCGTAACCGGCTCCGGATTCATTGAACCCGAACCCGTAGACAGCCACGTGATTCTTGTCGAATCCCGGTTCGTCGCCGCGCACCCCATTGGTGTCGATGGTGAGATGCGCGATGAGCTTTTCGAATGAGCCACCGTCTTGCGGATTCCAATCGAGGTTCCACAAATCGTCTTTGGTGAACCCCGCGTCGGTAATCATCTGTTCGTTGAAGAACAGTGCCTCGGAATCCCAGTCCTTCGGGAGGGCGTAAACACCGCCGTCGGGAGCATTCCACATCTCAGTGAGCCCGTCTTGGTACTGGGTGAGGTCGATGCGGTCGCGCTCGACGTACTCTTTCATATCGAGAAGCTGGTCATAGCCCATAAACTTCCCGAACTGCGAGGTGTGGTCGATAAAGACGTCGGGGGCGGCTTCGGCCACCATCCCGGCGGTAATCTGCGTCCAGTAGTCATTCCACCCGTACTGTTCGAGCTGGACATCAATATTGGGGTGGGTGTCCTCAAACGCGTCAATACACGACTGGTAGGCGGGCATCTGCGCCGAATCCCACAGCCAGTATTTCAACGTCACGGTGTCGCCGCTGCTCGATGTCTGCGATCCGCAGGCTGTCAGCGCCGAAGCGCAGAGTGCACTCGCGCACAGTGCAGAACCGATGCGCATCCATCGCGAAGTGCGACGGTGGTGGTCGCCAGTTGTTTTGCGTATCATGGCCTCAGTCCTTTCTCTCACTTCAACCCGGAGAAGCCGAGGTTGTTGACAATGCGCTTGCCGAGGATGATGAAGAGCAGCATGATCGGCACCGCCGCCATCAACGCTCCCGCCATCAAACCGGGCCAGTCCGGCGACCCCTGCGGGGTTTGCGAGCGGAAAATGCCGAGCGCCACGGTGAGCACGCGTACCTCTTCACGTTGCCCAACGAGGAGTGGCCACAGGTAGTCATTCCACGCGTTGATGAAGGTGAGCACCGCCAACGTAATGATCGGCGCTTTTGACATCGGCACGATGACCTTGAAGAAGGTTGCGAGGCTGGAGGCTCCGTCGATACGCGCGGCTTCTTCGATCTCACGCGGGATCCCGAGGAAGAATTGGCGGAGGAAGAAGATCGCGAACGGCGTCATGAAGAACGTCGGGGCGACGATCCCCGCGAAAGTGTTGAGCAGGCCGAGATCCTTGATCAGCACGAAGTTTGGGATGGTGGTGAAGATCGAGGGGATCATCAACGCAGAGAGGAAAATCGCGAACACCGTGTCGCGTCCGCGCCAGCGCAGTCGGGCAAAGGCGTAGGCAGCCATTGCGGAAAACAGCGTTTGCCCCGCCATGGTGACGAAGGCGACGATGGCTGAGTTACGCAGGTACAGCCAGAAGTTCATCGCTGAGCCGGCGCCACCTTGCGCGAGGTTTTCTTGAAGGTCGACGAGGCCGAATACGCGACGATAGGCGTCGAGGGTGAAATCCGTGGGGATCAGCGAACCGGGGTTCGCGCTCAGCCCCGTTGCTGACGAAAACGAGGTGCGAATCATCCAGTAGAACGGCAGTACCGTGATAACGATGACGAAGATCATGCACGCCCAGGCAATATAGTGACCAACACCCTTGCGCGGCCCGACCGAGTGGCGTGAGAGCTTCTTCATGTCACGTACCGTATTCGTGCGACTGCGAGATTGATGCTGAGTAGTCATGGCGACCTCCTCACAGTTCATCCGACTCGTTCGCTCGCATGAGCTTGATTTGTACCAGTGCGACGACCACCAAAATCACGAACAGCACGATGGCGAGCGCTGAGGCGTAGCCGAAATCGAGCTGTCCGAAGGCGAGGTCATAGATGTAGAGGTAGAGCACGCGGGTCGCGTTGATTGGGCCACCTTTAGTCGTGACCGCCACAGTGTCGAAGATCTGGAACGACCCGGTGATCGTCACTACCAACACCATGGCGAGGACGGGGCGAAGTGAGGGCAGTGTGATCGAGAAGAATTGCCGCATCTCACCGGCGCCGTCAAGGGATGCAGCCTCGTACATGGAGGGGTTGATCGTTTGCAGCCCCGCGAAAAGCAGCAACGCGGTGTAACCCATGTGCCGCCACACATTAATGAAGGCGATCGTGGGGATTGCCCACGCCGATTCACCAAAGAAAGCGACCTTGTCGACCCCGGGCAGCCAATCGAAAATGATGTTGACGATGCCGAGCTCGTAATCCATCATGAAGTACCACACCAGCGCGAGGATGACGTTGGCGATGAAATAGGGGAGTAAGACGACGCCACGCAGCAGCGACGACTGTGTCAGCCGGTGCATGAGGACGGCCAGCCCCAGCGCGATAATCGTTTGGAACCCGATATTGAGCACGACGTAGTACAGCGTCACCCACAGTGCGTTCCAAAACAGCGGGTCAGCGACCAGGCGCGAATAGTTTGCCGTGCCGACCCACGTGGGTTCTTGGAGCACCGAATAGTTCGTGAAGCTGAAATAGAATCCACGGATCGCGGGCACGATGTAGAACACGACAAGCCCGATGGTTGCCGGGATGAGGAAGAGGACAGCGGTGCGCAGGTCGGGTGAGCGCAGCAGCCGTCGACTTCGACTCCCCGACGCGGCGGAGCGAGACTCCACCGACCCGGTGAGTGCAGACATGAGAGACTCCTTCGTTCTCGGTCACCAATCTTCGGCGCGTGCGTCAGCGAACGCCGAGGACAATAGAAGCGATAGTCAGTCGATGCGGTGGGCTTCGATGACGACCGCTTGTTCGGGATTGAGGACAGGACCGGCAATCCCGTAGCTTTGACACAGTTGACCGGGGACGCGCAGACCTCGCGCCCACCAGCTGGGAGCGGCGATAACAGCGCGACCGCCGTCACCGTTGTGCGGGTATTCAGACGACGACGCGTTTGACGCCACGTCGCACACGTCAACCCGGTAGGTGGCATTGGGGTCGAGCCCCGGAAGTAGCAGCGTACCCAGCGGGCGTGACACCGACGTGTGTTGCTGGAACAGGCAGTACAGTGCGTCTTTACCGTCGGAGGAGATGACGCCGACCAGACGCTGAGAGTCATCGGAAAAATCCGCGGTGACGAGGCGCCCGGAGTGCGCCACCTCGCGCCACTTCTTGTGGAATTCCACCCACTCGCCCAACGTGGCCAACTCCGATTCGCTAGCTTCGCGCACATCCCACTCAATGCCGAGGTGGAACAGCAGCGCGTTGATAGCGCGTAGCTGCAATGCCTGGGTGCGTCCCGTCGTATGCGACGTGGTTGAGGCGATGTGGCTACCGATGAGCTCCGGGGGCAACAGCAGTGCCGTCCCCTCCTGGATTGTTTGACGCTCCAGCGGGTCGATACAGTCCGACGCCCAAATGCGTTGGGCTCGTCGCATCATGGCGAGGTCGATACGTCCACCCCCACCGGCACACGATTCAATCTCGAGGTGGGGGAAACGTGCGTGGATGCGGTCAATGAGCTGGTAGACCGCGAGGGTCTGGCGGTGGATCGCATAGGAGCCGTCAGTGCGGTCAAATGCTTCGAGCAGATCGCGATTGTAATCCCACTTGATGTAGTCCACGCCCGCGTCCTCAATGACGGTCGCGATTGCCTCGAACAGGTAGTCGGTCGCGCCGGGAGCCGTGAGGTTGAGGACGAGCTGGTGGCGACACTCTTTCGTGTCGCGATGAGCGGGGCTGAGAATCCAGTCGGGATGGTGGCGGGCAAGATCCGAATCGGGGTTGATCATCTCCGGTTCGAACCACAGTCCGAACTCCATCCCATGCGAGTGGATGAGATCGCCGAGAGGCCGCAATCCGTCCGGCCACACGTCGGGCGACACCTGCCAGTCGCCGAGCCCGGAGGTGTCGTCTCGTCGAGACCCGAACCACCCATCGTCGAGGACGAAACGTTCGACACCGAGACGCGCGGCTGCCTCGACAAGCTCGGCGAGGTTATCGAAGGAATGATCGAAATACACCGCTTCCCACGCGTTGAGGGTGACCGGGCGGGAACGCTGCGGGTGGGACGCAAAGTCGCGCACGTAGCTGTGGAAACGCGACGCTGCCTCGTCGAGTCCCTCGCCAAAGGTGAGGTCGAGCCACGGTGAGGAATAGACATCACCCGGGTTGAGGCTCACCTCACCGGGAGTGAGTAGCTCGCCGCCGGCGAGGAGAATGTGGCCGAATGCGCTGCGCTTGACCCACTGTTCGACATTGCCCGACCACTCGACATGCCCGTAGTAGGCGCAGCCGCTGCGGTGGCGCGTGCCGTCGGTGACGGCACCGAGAATCGAAGAGGCGTTGTGTGAGCGGGCGCCGCGAATGGGGCGCCGGTGAACGCCGACGGTGACTTCGTGAGTGAAAGTCCCACGTGCACGCAGGTGACGCCCCGCTTGATCGATGACGCGGGGGAGGTG
>JAEZVQ010000067.1 GCA_023420745.1 Actinomycetes bacterium | reverse complement strand
CGTCAAGGGCGGGTGGGGTTGTGGGGTCGGTGTCACTCATCGGGACGTTTCTCTCCATTCACTGTGCAATCAAATGGGATGAGGAGTGGTTTGAGCAGGTCACCCAGCGCCTGACACTGATGTGCATCGAGGCCGGTGAGTACCTGTCGTTCATTATCTAACAATGCTTCGAGGGCAGCATCGACACGTTCTCGCCCGGCCGTCGTCAAGGTCACGAGTACCGCGCGGCGATCCTCACGTGATGGGCTGCGCCGAACGAGTCTCTTCGTTTCGAGGCGGTCAATGCGGTTCGTCATCGTTCCCGAGGACACGAGTAGTTCCCCCATCAACACTCCGGGAGTGAGCGCATAGGGGTGTCCGGCTCGCCGCAGTGAAGCGAGGACATCGAATTCCCACGGTTCCAGCCCGTGTTCGTGGAATGCGGCGCGCCGAGCGAGGTCGAGGTGCCTGGCCAGTCGGGTAATGCGCGAAAATACGAGCATCGGCGAGGTGTCGAGGTCGGGGCGCTGTTCGCGCCACTGTTCAACGATTCGGTCAACTTCATCCGGACGATCAGCGTCGTCGGGGATCGTCACACTCTGAATATTCACATCTCTAAGATAGTTGACCTCGAGACACCTGTCGATAGTGAGGGTCGCCTAAGTTGAGATTGTTGGTGTTTCAGGTGCTGCCCATTCATCGACGCGCATCTGTTGATGCGTTGGCGCGTATCCGGTCGGAGGAATTCTCCCGCGTTTTTGGATCGACGAGTAGCGTCGGCTGCGGATTGAGATGGCGCATCCCCACCCAGGTGAGGTTGACGATATGCGCGACGACCACTTCCTTTTTGAACGAGCGCTCCTCCAGCCACCACTCGCCCACCTGGGCAATCAACCCGACGAGCATTTGTGCATAGAGCGGCGCCCACTTCGTGTCGTATTTCGCGTCGGAGAACTTCGACGCCATCAGGTGCTCGACTTTTGAGGCGACGTCGTTCATCACTGACGAATATGACGAACCTGACTGGTCGGAGGGTGCATCGCGTACGAGCACACGGAAACCGTCGGTATGTTCTTCGATGTAGTCGAGGAGCGCGAAGGCGCAGTGTTCGACAATTTCGCGCGGGTGCGTGGATTTCGTCAGCGACTGGGTGATGGTGTCCACCATCCGTAGGACTTCGCGGTCGACAATCACCGCGTACAGCCCTTCCTTGCCCCCGAAATGCTCGTACACCACCGGCTTGGTTACCCCGGCATGAGAGGCGATTTCCTCGACGGAGGTGGCGTCAAATCCTCGCTGCGCGAATAGGGAACGCGCCACACTAATGAGCTGCTCTCGTCGCTCAATTCCGGTCATTCGCACGCGTTTTGCCGCCATCATTGTCCCTTTCGTCGTCGCGTCCACTCTATGCTGATCGTCGTTGAGAATGTGAAATTGTGCGACGGATGTGCCACAATATTCATGCTTTCCGCCCTGGTGTAATGGCAGCACACGGGCTTTTGGTGCCTTGAGATCTGGGTTCGAATCCTAGGGGCGGAACTTCTCGACATTGTCGCGTGTCTCCGCGCGTATCCCAGCGCACGCTTCAGCGTGTATCACCGATCAGACTCGCCCTCGCGATTCCTCCACACCGTCTATGATGGAGGACGTGAATCGACCGAGCGCCGTGATGATCCTCGCTGCGGGTCAGGGGACCCGCATGAAGTCTCGTACACCGAAAGTCCTTCACACCCTGTGCGGTCGCACACTGCTGGCTCACGCTATCCACACCGCCGCCGACGCCGGTGCCCCGTATATCGTGCCGATTGTGCGTCACGAGCGCGAACGCGTCGCCACGGAGGCGTTGAGCGCCGTCCCTGATGCGACCGTGATCCTCGCGGATCAAGACGAAATTCCCGGTACCGGTCGAGCTGTCCAGTGCGGTCTTGAGGTGCTGCTCAGCGAAGTTCCTACCATTGGCGGCAGTGTCGTTGTCACCTCCGCCGACGTGCCACTACTCGACGCCGAGACTGTGCGCGAGCTCGTGCGCATTCACGAAGACGGCGACCATGCCGTCACCGTGGTCACCACCATTGTGGACGACCCCACCGGTTACGGACGCGTCGTGCGTGACGAGGACGGTAGCGTGCGCGCCATTGTCGAACAGCGTGACGCCACCGACGAGCAGCGAGAAATCTGCGAAATCAACGCTGGGATCTACGCCTTCGATGTCGAGTTCCTCCACCGCGCGCTGATGAGCTTGACCACTGATAACGATCAGGGCGAGCTTTACCTCACCGACACCATTGCTCGCGCCGGTGACGAAGGGCGTCGCTGTGCCGCACTTGTCCTCGATGACGCGTGGCAGGCACAGGGGTGTAATGACCGCGCCCAACTCGCCGACTTGCGTCGCGAAATGAACCGCCGGATTCTCACCCGCCACATGGCGGCAGGCGTGGGGATTACCGACCCGAATACCACCTGGATCGACGTTGACGTCACCATCGGCATGGATGCCACGATCGAACCGGGAACGATCCTCGCCGGGCGTACTCACGTTGGCGAGGACGCGATGATCGGTCCGCACACCACGCTGCGTGACGTCGAGGTCGGGCGAGGGGCGCGCGTCGCCCACGTCCTACTCGAAGACGTGAGTGTGGATGCGGATGCCGACATTCGACCACGCTGACCAACGGACTCATCACAACAGCAACGACAGGGGAGCACACGGTGACGGGAATCATCACGACAGGGGAGAAGCGGCTCGTTATTGTTTCCGGGCGAGCGCACCCTGAACTTGCTGAAGCGGTCGCCGGTGAGCTCAGCACCGCGGTGCTGCCAACCACTGCCTACGATTTTGCGAACGGCGAGATCTACGTGCGGTTCAACGAATCGGTGCGTGGCGCGGACGCGTTCGTCATCCAGTCGCACACCGACCCCATTAACCAGTGGATGATGGAGCAGCTGATTATGATCGACGCGCTCAAACGCGCCTCGGCGAAACGCATCTCCGTCGTTGCTCCGTTCTACCCCTACGCGCGCCAGGACAAGAAACACCAGGGGCGCGAGCCGATTTCGGCCAAACTGATGGCGGATCTGTTCAAAGCCGCGGGAGCGGATCGACTGATGTCCGTCGACCTCCACGCCCCGCAGTCGATGGGATTCTTCGACGGCCCCGTTGACCACCTGTGGGCGATGCCGGTTCTCGTGGACTACGTGCGATCCCGGGTTGACCTTTCCCAGGTCGCTGTCGTGTCCCCCGATGCCGGGCGCATCCGCGTGGCCGAGAAATGGTCGGCGAAGCTTGGCTCCTGCCCACTTGCGTTCATCCACAAGACGCGCGACACCACGCGTCCCAACGTGGCTGTGGCTAACCGCGTGGTCGGGGATGTCGCCGGTCGCCAGTGTGTCCTCGTCGACGACCTCATCGACACCGGCGGCACCATCGCCGAAGCGGTGAAAGTGCTGCTCGCTTCCGGTGCTACCGAGGTAATCGTCGCCGCCACCCACGGCGTGCTGTCGCATCCAGCGGCGCAGCGCCTCAGCGAATGCGGTGCTCGTGAAGTGATCGTCACCGATACTTTGCCAATCACTGACGACAAGCGCTTCGACCGCCTGACCATCCTCTCGATTGCCCCGCTCCTCGCCCGTGCTATCCGCGAAGTGTTTGACGACGGGTCGGTGACCTCGCTCTTCGACGGCGTCGCCTAACGCTCCCGCTCCCCGGCACGTCGCCGGGACGAGTCGCACTGTGCTATCCTTGTCCGCGTTGCCTCGGCGAGGGCGGTTATTAGCCGCCGTGATCGACTGGGCGTTTGGTTGACTGCGATCCTTACGTCCGACCAGGCAGACCATGACGAGTCCCGAAGGAGTAAGGACATGACTGACATCACCCGCCTCACCGGCACCATCCGCACCGAGTTCGGTAAGGGTGCGGCACGTCGCGCTCGCCGCGCCGGTCTCATCCCCGCCGTCATTTACTCGGCCGATATCGAACCGATCCACGTCGATCTGCCCGGTCACGACACGTTCCTCATCATCAAGGACAACGCCAACGCGCTTGTCACCATCGACATCGACGGCAAGGAGCAGCTCACGCTGGTCAAGGCTGTTCAGCGTCACCCGGTGCGTCGCGACATCCTTCACGTTGACCTCCTCGCCGTGCAGCGTGGGGAAAAGGTCGACGTCGAGGTTCCGCTCGTCCTCACCGGCGAATCTGCGCCGGGAACCGTCGTCAACCAGGAGTACTTCTCGCTCCTCGTTCAGGCGTCCGCCACCGACATCCCGGAAAACATTGAGCTGAGCGTCGAAGGGCTAGAAGAAGGCGCGGTGATTACCGCCGCCGACGTCACCCTTCCTCAGGGCGCCACCATGGAACTCGACGCTGAAACGATCATCGCCTCCGTCGTCCTCCCCGCCGAAGAACCGGCTGAAGAACCGGCTGAAGAAGTTGCTGAGGGCGAGGCTGAAGCCGACGACGCCGAGTGATCGTGGCAACGAGTGGTTGCCTGTGCACTGATCGTTTGAGTATCCGGTGAGCATCCCAGCAATCCATGCGATCATCCCCGCCGGTGGGGCGGGAACTCGGTTGTGGCCGCTGTCGCGGCGCGACTACCCGAAGTTCCTGCTGCCGCTGACCGACCCGGAACGCTCGCTGCTCCAGCTCACCGTATTGAGACTCGCACCCGTGTGCCGCTCCGTCACCGTCGTGACCGGGGCGGCAC
>JAEZVQ010000048.1 GCA_023420745.1 Actinomycetes bacterium | reverse complement strand
GGATTATCCCACGGTTCCCGCATACTCACTGAGCCGCCTCTGTCGGTGCGCGATAGCATGAAGGAATGACTCACATCACCTTCACGTCCCAGGATCCGACGGCGATCGACACCGACGCGGTCGTCACTTTCATTTCCTCGACTGACGACACCGACCCGACTCCTGTCGTCCCGGCGCTTCACACGCCCGCGATTCTTGCCGCACTGCGTGACATTGAGGCGTCATGCGACGCCGGTGAGACGACGGTTTTGCCCTCCTGCCACACGGCCGCACGTCGGATCGTCGCCGTGGGATGCAATGCGAACTCGACGCTGACCTCACGCCGACGCCGTCTCGACGACGGTCTCGAAATCATTGGCACCGGTCGGATGCGTCACCTCAGTGCCACCGGCGTTCGCACGGCAAAAGCACGCCGTATTGTCCTCGTCGTCGACGCGACGAGCATCGACGACGTCATTGACGCCGGTGTGGGCGCGATCATTGGCTCCCACTCGATCCACTCCTACCGCAGCGACCACGAGGACACGACCCTCGAGTCGCTGACTATCGCCACCGACGTCGCCATTGAAGATGCCCACGCGATCGTCCACGAGATTTTCACCCTCGCCGACGCGGTGATCTCGGTGATGGATCTCGTCAACCGCGCCCCCAATGACCTCTATCCCGAGCGTTTTTCCCAGGAAGTCGAGCAACGCGTATCGACGCTGCCGATTTCGTGCGAAATCTGGGATGAGCAGCGGCTCCTTCGCGAGGGGTGCGGTGGGATCAGCGCCGTGGGACAGGGATCGACCCGCCCGCCTCGACTCGTCGTCCTCAGCTACGAACCGCACGATGCTCGCCGGAGCGTCGCGCTCATCGGTAAGGGGATCACCTTCGATTCCGGCGGCTTGTCATTGAAGCCAGCGAAGTCAATGGAGACGATGAAGTCGGATATGACGGGTGCTGCAACGGTGACCGCGGTGATCGCAGCGGTGGCAGCACTGGGGATTCCGGTGGCGGTTCATGCCTACCTCGCACTGGCTGAGAATATGCCCGACGGCGGTGGTGTACGCCCCTCCGATGTCATCACCATGCGCAACGCGATGACCGTCGAAGTGCTCAACACCGACGCCGAAGGTCGCCTGGTGATGGCGGATGCGCTTGCCCTCGCGGCAGAAACCGACGTCGATGCGATCATCGACGTGGCTACCCTCACCGGCGCGCAAATGGTCGGGCTGGGGACTCGCACCGCCGGGGTGATGGGATCTGACGAGGTGCGCGACGCGGTCGTGGCGAGTGCAAACCGCACCGGTGAAGCAATGTGGCCGATGCCGCTGCCGACCTACCTCAAGTCGGGGCTGTCCTCGCGCGTGGCTGACCTCGCAAATTCCGGTCCACGCTGGGGCGGGATGCTCACCGCCGGCGTTTTCCTCCAGGAATTCGTTGGTGAAAAACCGTGGGCACATATTGACATTGCCGGTCCCTCGTTCAACGAGGACGGCGCGTGGGGCGCGTCAAATTCCGGGGGAACCGGGATGAGCGTCCTCACCCTCATCGACTGGGTTCGTCAGCTCTGCGCTGAATCGGAGCCCACCAGTCGATAACTGTCTGATGTTTACGGCATTTCGTGGGACAATAGACCCACGCATGTCCGTATCGGTCATCGTTCGATCATTCCAAGGGAGATAATCACGTGAGTGAAGAACTGTACGATGTCGTCATTCTCGGCGCAGGTTCGGGTGGCTACGCCGCTGCCTTGCGAGGCGCCCAGCTTGGATTGAAGGTCGCGCTCATCGAAGGAGATAAGCTCGGCGGCACCTGCCTGCACCGCGGCTGCATCCCGACGAAGGCGTACCTCCATGCAGCTGAGGTTGCCGAATCGGTGAAGAACTCCGAGTTCTTCGGGGTCAACTCCACGTTCTCGGGGATCAACATGACGCGAGTCGGTGAATACCGCGACTCCGTCATCGCTAAGCTCCACAAGGGGCTCGAAGGTCTGGTCAAGAGCCGCTCCATCGACTACATCAACGGCTGGGGTCGCCTCACTGCCGCCGACACCGTCACCGTCGACGGCAAGGAGTACAAGGGCAAGAATATTATTCTCGCTTCCGGCTCGTACTCGAAGACGATTCCCGGTTTGACGATCGAAGGTCGCGTCATTACCTCCGATCAGGCGCTGCAAATGGATTGGGTTCCCAGCCGTGCCGTCATCCTCGGCGGTGGCGTCATCGGTGTCGAGTTTGCCTCCGTGTGGTCGTCCTTCGGCACCGAAGTCACCATTATTGAGGGGCTGCCCCACCTCGTCCCCAACGAAGACGAAGCGATTTCCAAGAACCTCGAACGCGCATTCCGCAAGCGCAAGATCAACTTCAAAACGAACACGATGTTCGATTCCGTCACCCAGCACGACTCCGGCGTCCACGTCAAGACGAACGACGGTAGCGTGTACGACGCCGACGTCCTCCTCGTGGCAATTGGTCGAGGTCCGGCGACGGCGAACCTCGGATATGAAGAAGTCGGAATCCCCATGGATCGCGGTTTCGTCCTCACCAACGACCGCCTCCACACCGGAGTTGGCAACATCTACGCCGTGGGCGACATCGTCCCCGGCTTGCAGCTGGCACACCGCGGCTTTATCCAGGGGATCTTCGTCGCCGAAGAAATCGCGGGGATGAACCCGCAGCCGATCGTCGAATCCGGGATCCCGCGCGTGACCTTCTGCGAACCGGAAATCGCCTCGGTCGGGTTGACGGAGAAGCAGGCACGCGAACAGTACGGTGACGTCGAATCGGTGGAGTTCAACCTCGCCGGTAACGGGAAGTCCCAGATCCTCGACACCACCGGTTTCGTCAAGCTGGTGCGCGTCACCGACGGTCCGATCGTCGGTTTCCACGCGATTGGCGCGCGGATGGGCGAGCAGGTCGGCGAAGGCGAACTCATCGTCAACTGGGAGGCGTACCCTGAGGACGTGGCGAATCTCATCCACGCTCACCCGACGCAAAACGAATCCATCGGCGAAGCGGCTCTTGCCTTGGCCGGCAAGGCGCTGCACTCGCATAACTGATCCACCCGCACACGCACAGGAAAAGAAGGAGACATTCTCATGGCACACGCCGTCACCATGCCGGCTCTCGGTGAGTCCGTCACTGAGGGGACCGTCACCTCGTGGCTGAAGCAGGTGGGTGATCGTGTTGAGGTTGACGAGCCCATCGTCGAGGTCTCAACCGACAAGGTCGATTCCGAAGTGCCCTCCCCCGTGGCGGGCGTCATTACGAAGATCCTCGTCGATGAGGATGAAACGGTCGAGGTCGGCACCGAACTGTGCTACGTCGGTGATGAGGGCGAAGCGCCCGAGGGCGGTTCCTCTGATTCTGGCGCCGCTACGCCAGTAGAAGCTGAGGCTCCCGCCGAGGTGCCGGCGGCACCTCAACCGGCGTCTGACGCGCCTACGGCTTCCGGGGATCTCGGCGACACCGTTGAGGTGACCATGCCGGCTCTCGGCGAGTCCGTCACCGAAGGCACCGTCACCGCATGGCTCAAGCAGGTCGGCGACGAGGTGGAAGCCGATGAGTCGCTACTCGAGGTGTCAACCGACAAGGTGGACTCGGAGGTGCCGGCACCCGTATCCGGTTACCTCGCGGAAATCCGCGTGGGCGAGGACGAAACCGTCGAGGTCGGCACTGTGGTCGCGGTCATCTCTTCGAATAAGCCTGGGGCGTCGGCCGCATCGCCGGCACCCGCTGCTGCGGCGGAGGAATCGGCTCCGACTCCGGCTCCCGCAGCCCCGGCAGAACCTGTCCCCGCACCCGCACCCGCACCCGCTCCCGCTCCGGCACCTGCACCTGCGGCACCGGCTGCTCCTGCTGTGACACCGGCGGCTCCCGCAGCCCCAGGTGCCCCCGCGCGCACCGCACCCCCGGGTGGGTACATCACTCCGCTCGTGCGGAAGCTGGCGAAGGATCACGGTGTGTCACTCGATGAGGTGAGCGGCACCGGAATTGGTGGTCGTATCCGCAAGGAAGACGTTCTCGACGCGGCAAAGAAGGCTGAGGAAGCTGCCGCTGCGGCTGCCGCGGCAGTGCCGAGTGCGCCGGCTGCGGCTCCTGCCTCGCCGAAGCCGGTGGCGGTCGACACCACGCTGCGCGGCACGACGCAGAAGATGACCCGTCTGCGTCAAACGATCGCCAAGCGGATGATTTCCTCCCTCCAGGAAGCCGCTCAGCTCACCACCGTCGTCGAGGTCGATGTCACCAAGATTGCCGCGCTGCGTGCTCGCGCGAAGAACACCTTCCTCGAGCGGGAAGGGACGAAGCTGACGTTCCTGCCTTTCTTCGTCAAGGCAGCGACCGAAGCACTGAAGTCGCATCCGAAACTCAATGCGGCGATCAACGGCAACGAGGTCACCTACTTCGATCACGAACACATCGGGATCGCGGTCGATACCGAGCGCGGTTTGCTCGTCCCCGTCATCAAGAACGCGGGCGACCTCACCATCTCGGGCATCGCGAAGTCGATCAACGATCTCGCGGCTCGCACCCGCGATGGCTCCATCGGTGCCGATGAGCTGTCCGGCTCGACCTTCACCATCACGAACACCGGTTCCGGTGGCGCACTATTCGATACCCCGGTGCTCAACTCCCCCGAGGTCGGTATCCTCGGCGTTGGCACAATCGTCAAGCGCCCCGTGGTGGTCAAGGATGCGGACGGCAACGAGACCATCGGTATCCGCTCGATGGTGTACCTGGCACTGTCCTATGACCATCAGCTGGTTGATGGTGCCGATGCCGCGCGCTACCTGATGACCGTCAAGAAGCGCCTCGAAGAAGGCGAATTCGAAGGCGAACTCGGGCTGTAAATAGTATTGAATACCGGGCGAGGGGGGGGGGGAGGGGCGCAAGAA
>JAEZVQ010000186.1 GCA_023420745.1 Actinomycetes bacterium | reverse complement strand
GCCACGTCCCCCTCGTTGCCAATCGTCACCTTCTCGCCACGCGGATCCGCGAGGAAGTGCTGCGCCGAGTTGACCTGGTGGCGCGTGACGACGATGAGAACCTCGGCGGATTCGATGACCACGATGGGTGTGAACCATGGGATGCTGACCGGTGGGGGCGAATCCTCGACCGGTTGTGGGCAGAATATGACTGGATCGGCACTGCCGGGGATGCGCGCGCACCGTGGCGATTCACTTTCGTTGACAATCCCACTGCTGTCGACCTTGCGGGCGCGAGGATCGCCCAACGCATCATCGACGCTAATACCGACCTCCTTGACCGCCCTTCTACCGCCGAAACCGCCACTCACTCGAGCGCAACCGCGTCGTCGCTCACGTCGATCCTCGTCACCTATGTATTCGATGACGAGAATGGCGACGGCGACTGGCGGATGGTGATGCTCGTCGATATTGAGGCCAGCGCTGATGCCGATGCGCTTCAATGCCGCCTGTTGGACGTGGGGCCGCGCTGATGAGTGGCTCCCTCAGTTTCATTGACCGGCTCCCGGTCGTGCGCACATGGTCGTTGGCGTCACGACGTCGCGTGGTTGAGGCGGCGAGGTTCCTCACCGTCGGTGGAATTAACTATGTCGTCGACGTCGGGGTGTTTAACGTGCTGCGCCTCGGGATTCTCAGCACCCACCCGGTCTCCGCCAAAGTCGTGTCGGTGGCGGTGGCATCCGTGGTGTCGTGGATTCTCAACCGGTCGTGGACGTTTTCTTCACGCGCCAAGAGGCACGTGGCCTCGGAGTTCATAGGATTCATGGCGGTCAACGCGGCGGGGCTTCTCCCACCTGTCATGTGCCTGTGGGTAACCCACTACCTCATCGGCTGGTCGTCAGCGCTGGCCGACAATATTTCGGGCAATATCGTCGGCGTGGCACTTGGCACCCTGCTGCGCTACGTCGGATATTCGGCAGTGGTGTTCAACCCGCGTCGCCGGTCACCTCAGTGAGGATTGCTAGGCTAAACGGGTGAATACTCATCACCTGGAGGACGCGATTCAACGCGCACTCGACGACATTGCCGCCCACTGCCAGCGAGAGGGTCGCGCGGCCGAAGAGGTCTGCCTCGAACTCGCAATTAAGACGCGCAGTGTCGACGAGGTCGAGGCTGCGGCGCGCGCGCTCAACGCCCGCGGTCATGTCGCATGGTTGGGACAAAACCGCGTCCAAGAAGCGATGGTGACCTCGCCGGCGATCCGCGCCCTCAACATTCCCGCACGGCTGACACTCATCGGCCCGTTGCAGACAAACAAGATTCGCAAGGCACTCGCCACGGTCGACGAGATTGAAACAGTGAACTCTGTTGACACGGCACGCGCGATTGCCCAGCGTCTCGAACCCAACCGCGATATCGACATCCTCATCCAGGTCAATACCAGCGGCGAAAACACGAAAAGTGGCGTGCACCCCGATGCGGCGATTGACTGTGCGGCAGCGTGTGAACAACTACCGGGGCTCCACGTGCGCGGTTTCATGACAATTGGCGCACACACTGATGACGAGAGTGCTGTGCGCACATCATTTTCCCGACTTCGAGACATCCGTGACCGTGCCGTAACGCTGCCGGATCTCGCTTCAGCGCGCGAGCTGTCCATGGGAATGAGCGGCGACTACGGCCTCGCCATTAGCGAAGGATCAACGAGAATTCGTTTAGGATCGTCGATTTTCGGCCCGCGCTACTAACCAACCTCCGCAACATCAGGGCAGGCGCTTCGTCCACGCCTCCGTCGAGAATTTCTCGGCGGCACGCTGCTGGGCACGCTCGATATCAGCAGCGGTGATCTCCCCGTCACTCGCGTGATACGTGGTGCGGAAGTGGTCGATAAAAACATCAATAATCGCTTCTCGACTCATTCCCGTCTGTGAACGCATCGGGTCGACGCGTTTGACGGCAGAGCGTGTCCCCTTGTCCTTGAGTTTCTCTTTCCCAATCCGCAAGCATTCCATCATTTTCGCCGCGTCGATGTCGTAGCTCATCGTCACGTGATGCACCATGTAGCCGTTCGCGAAACGCTTTTGCGCAGCACCCCCGATTTTTCCCACCTCGGACGCAATGTCATTGAGTGGAACGTAGCGGGCTTTGACACCGCATTTTTCAAGAGATTCCATCGCCCACTGATCGAGGAACGGATAAGACTCGGCAAACGACATCCCATCAACGAGCGCCGTTGGGACAACAAGGGAGTAGGTGACGCAGTTTCCGGGCTCCATAAACATCGCTCCGCCACCGGTAATCCGCCGAGTGACAGTAATGCCGTACTTGTCAATTCCCTCCTGGTTGATTTCATTGGCATACGACTGGAACGAGCCGATAACAACCTGCGGGGCGTTCCACTCCCAAATCCGCATGAATGGCTTGCGCCGCCCGGCCGCAACATCTTCCACCAGGGTTTCGTCCATCGTGCAGTTGAGCTGCGGGTCGATTGCCGGTCCGTGGATGACCTCGAACTCAATATCCGACCAGTCGAGGCTGAGCCCCATCGCACGACGAACCGCGATCCCCACGGCCTCGGGAGTCACACCAAAGAGAACGTCAGTGGGGTGAAGTGCCGCCTCTACTCGTTCAGCAATCTCATGAGCCGATGCAGTGGCGCTCACACCATTAATGGCTTGCGTCATCCGTTCGAGCGCATCATCGGGTTCCAGAAAGAAATCGCCAGAAATCCGCGTGTTGACAAGTGTCGCATCGTTGACGTCAACATCGACAACCACGAGTTTCCCACCGGGTACCTTGTATTCACCGTGCATGGAGGCAATCCTAGCGTGATCCACTCAGTCTCAACTCGGTAATCTTTCCCTGCCGCACCGCCCGTGCTGCGCCTCGTAAACTATGGACGACAATCGACAGCGGATTCGACATAGCGGCACAGAGGATAGGCAATGAGTTTTCCACGACGTTCAGCGACATCAACTCACGGCCGCAATATGGCTGGCGCGCGCGCACTGTGGCGAGCCACCGGGATGAGCGACGAGGATTTTTCCAAGCCGATCGTCGCAATCGCTAACTCCTTCACCGAGTTCGTCCCCGGTCACGTCCACCTCCGCGAGGTCGCGCAGGTGGTGGCGAATGCGGTTCGCGACGCCGGAGGTGTACCCCGCGAGTTCAACACCATCGCGATCGACGACGGGATCGCGATGGGACATGCCGGGATGCTCTACTCACTGCCGTCGCGTGAAGTGATTTCCGACGCTGTCGAGTACATGGTCAACGCGCATTGCGCCGACGCTCTCGTGTGCATCTCCAACTGCGACAAAATCACCCCCGGAATGCTCAACGCGGCGCTTCGCCTCAATATCCCCACGGTTTTCGTCTCCGGTGGACCAATGGAAGCGGGGAAAGGAATCCGCCCGGAGGTCATCGTTGGCCCGTCTTCGACCGGGCACGGCAATCTGATTACGGTGATGAACGCGACCGCCGCCGAGGATGTCTCTGACGTTGCCCTCACGGAGGTCGAACGCGCTGCGTGCCCCACCTGCGGGTCGTGTTCGGGAATGTTCACGGCAAACTCGCTGAACTGTTTGACCGAGGCGCTGGGGCTATCGCTGCCGGGCAACGGCTCGACACTCGCCACTCACGTGGCACGTCGCTCGCTATTTGAACGCGCCGGGCGGCTCGTCGTTGACCTCGCCCACGCTTACTACGACAACGAGGACACTTCGGTGCTTCCCCGTTCGATCGCCACGCGCGACGCTTTCCTCAACGCAATGACGCTCGACATGGCGATGGGCGGGTCGTCGAATACGGTGCTCCACCTCCTCGCCGCAGCATGGTCGGGCGACATTGATTTCACACTCGACGACATTGCCCACCTCGGTGACACCGTGCCGTGCCTGTCGAAAGTCGCACCCAACCACAACGACTACCACATGGAAGATGTGCATCGTGCGGGCGGGGTTCCCGCGTTGCTTGGCGAACTCGACCGCGCGGGGCTGCTCCGCCACACGGTGCGCTCCATCCACTCCCCCGATCTTGCCTCATGGCTTGAAGCGTGGGATGTGCGCGGGACGAATCCGAGCACTGAAGCGATCGAACTGTTCCACGCAGCACCGGGGAATGTGCGTTCCACCCGCGCATTCTCCACCACCAACCGCTGGGAATCCCTCGACCTCGATGCCGCTACCGGCTGCATCCGCGACGTGAACCACGCCTACACGGCAAACGGCGGTCTGACTGTGTTGCGCGGCAATATCGCGCCCGATGGAGCGATCATCAAAGCGGCTGGGATCGACCCGTCCCTATTCCACTTCGAGGGGCGAGCCTTGGTGTGCGAATCCCAAGACGAGGCCATCGAGCGAATCCTCGACGGCACGGTGCAGCCCGGTCACGTCGTCGTCATCCGCTACGAAGGCCCCTCAGGTGGTCCGGGAATGCAAGAAATGCTCTACCCCACCTCGTTCATCAAGGGGCGAGGGCTCGGTCGAGAAGTTGCACTGATCACCGACGGTCGTTTTTCCGGGGGAACATCGGGGATTTCTGTCGGACATATTTCTCCCGAGGCCGCTGCCGGTGGGCTGATCGCCCTCATCGAAGACGGTGACCGTATCGTCATCGACGTACATTCACGCACCCTCCACCTCGACGTCAGCGAGGACATTCTCGCCACGCGACGCGACGCCGAACTCGCGCGCCACGCTCCGTGGACGCCGCGCAATCGCACCCGCGAGGTCTCCGATGCGCTCGCCCTCTACGCCATGACCGCGACCTCAGCGTCAACCGGTGCGGCACGCGATATTTCGCGGGTTCGCCGCCATGTCGACAACCGCTGAGGGCGCTCACCCTCGTGCGACTTCGCTCACAGTGCGGTAGCCTGGATGCGTCACCATCATGCGCGTCTCAGGGCGTGCTCAACGGAAGGAGAGAACATGGCCCTCGAAGATAAAGCTGAAGAACTCGGCGGCAAGATCAAGGAAGGTCTGGGCAACGTCACCGGCGATAAAGAACTCGCCGCTGAAGGTAAGGCTGACCAGGTGTCAGGCAAGCTGAAGGATCTCGCCGACTCCGCCATGGACAAGGCTGAGCAGCTCGGAGAAGACATTAAAGCCGGCGTTGACAAGATCAAGGAAAACTTCTCCAAGTGACGCCCCCCTTCATGTGCCGTTGAAGTAGTTGCCGGCACGAGGGCTGGAAGTCAATGACTTGTGTCATCGGCTTCCAGCCCCTTTTTCTACCGGTTCATACGAACGCCAAACGCCACGGAATCACTCAATCACATGACGCGGTACATCCACCCGTACGGGTCGTCAGCGACGCCGGTCTGGATATTCGTCAACGCAGTGTAGACCCCGAGAGTGACATCACTTCGTTCGAGGGTGACGTCGAAATCATCCGACGCCAAACGGCCAATGGGCGTAACCACTGCCGCAGTGCCACAGGCGAACATCTCGACAACCTCACCGCGGGTAATCCGCTCCACCAGACGATCGATCTCGATGCGTTCTTCACGCACCACCATCCCCTGGTCGCGCAGCACCCGAATGACCGCGGAACGGGTATTTCCTTCGAGGATGGTGCCGCTCAGTGCCGGCGTAGTCACCTCGCCATTGGCGTCGACGACAAAAACATTCATCCCACCGAGCTCTTCAAGAGCCGTCGAGGTACGGGCGTCGAGGAAACACACCTGATCGAATCCGCGTTCCGCTGCCTCGCGTTGTGGCAGCAGCGATGCCGCGTAGTTTCCGGCAGTTTTCGCCGCACCCGTCCCACCGGGGCCAGCGCGATGGTAGTCGCGGGTAACCCAGATATTCACGGGTGCCAGCCCTTGGGAAAAGTACGGGCCGACTGGGCTGGCAATCATGTAGTAGCTGACGCGATCCGCGGCGTGAACACCGAGGAAGGCTTCCGAGGCGAACATGAACGGGCGCAGGTACAGTGACGATCCCGGTGTGGACGGTACCCATTCGGGGGCTGCTCGAACGACATCGACCATCGAGGCGACGAAGTCGTTGACGGGGAGTTCCGGTAGCGCCATCCGACGCGCGGACGCGTTGAAACGCGCGGCGTTGAAAGCGGGTCGAAACATCCAGATCGACCCATCGTCATGCCGGTAGGCTTTGAGCCCTTCAAACACTTCCTGACCGTAGTGGAGAATCGCTGCCGCTGGCGACAGTGAGATGTCGGCGAACGCACACACTTCGTGCCCTCGCCACCCTTCTTCCCGCGACCATTCGGCGTGCGCCATGTAGTCGGCAAAGCGTGTCCCGAAGCTCAGTTCCGCCAATGCTGCTTCCAGCTCTGATGGCGAACTCGGATGTGGGTGAGGCACCAAAGAAAAACGCCCGGCAATCTCATCGGCGCACGCCAGTGTTTCAATCGGCATGGTTTCCCCAGTCGTCACGTCACTCCTCCTCATTCACCACAGTTGGTCGTCGCGCCACCGGTACCGGCACCGCCTCCGTTCAGTCTAGTAATTTGTCTGAGCATGCTCTCACGACGTGTCACACCCGACCTCGCTTCGCGCAAATCCTCCACAATAGGAGGCAATACGAAAGGATGAGTGATGACCGACGTGTTCTCCCCCACCGCGCCCGATGTCACCGGTGACGTCGAGGATGTGTTCGCACCGACGTCTATTCTCATTCCCACCGAGTCATGCGATCTCACCCGTTGGGCAGTGATTGCTGCCGACCAGTTCACCTCCGACCTCGACTACTGGCGCCGCGTTGACGACTTCGTTGGAGATGCGCCGTCGAGTCTTCGCATGATCGTCCCTGAAGCTTTCCTCCAGGTGGACAGCGACACCACCATCCGCGAGCGCACCGCCAGTGCTGTGGCCGCCATGGACGAGTATCGCCAGTCCTCCCTCCGCGCACTTCCTCGCGGGGTCATGGTGGTGGAGCGCGACACCGCTTTTGTCACACAGCGGCGCTCACTACTGTGTGCTCTCGACCTCGACGCCTACGACTTCACCGATACGGGGAGCGAGGTACGCGCATCCGAAGCGACGGTGTTGGAGCGCATCCCCGCACGCCAGGCGGTGCGCCGCGAGGCACCCCTCGAACTCCCTCACGCGCAGGTGCTCTTTGACGACCCGGACAATACGGTGATGGCGATACTCGACGAGGTCACGACCACCACCCCGCTCTACGATACCGAGCTGATGTTTTCCGGCGGACGAGTGCGTGGCTGGCATATCGCCGACGACCAACCGGAGTGGATTCGAGTGCGTCACGCTCTGTCGTGCCTTGACGCATCGCGAGGATTTCGGTTCATCGTCGGCGACGGCAACCATTCCCTCGCCGCCGCGAAACAGCACTGGGAGGCATTGCGCGCCTCGGGTGCACCCGATTCTCACCCCGCGCGCTGGGCGATGGTCGAGCTGCTCAACGTCCACTCCCCCGCGCTGCGCGTCGAACCGATCCACCGCTGGATTGATGGGCTGAGCAGTGACCTTCTTCGCCAGGCGATTGACGAACACTTCCACCGCCATCCTCGGGCTCCGCGTCGCACGGTTGAGCTGATTTCCGGTAGCGAAGACGGGCGCTCCACAGTCGCGGAACACATCAGCGTCGAGGTTGCCGTCGACGGGGTACTCGTGCTCGATACGGTGCAGCCCATCATTGACCGTCTCATCGCCGAGCACGGGCTGCCCGCGCAAGCGTGCGAATACGTCCACGGCCGCGACGAACTCAACCGTCTGGCGCGCACTCGTCGCGGAGTTGCCGTGGCATTGCCGGCGGTTGAGCGCTCCTCGCTCTTCGACTACGTCGCCCAACGTGGAACGATGCCGCGCAAAGCATTTTCTCTCGGGGACGCAACAGAAAAGCGCTACTACCTGGAGTGCCGTGCCATCCGCGAAGATGGAGGCACCGCCAGGTCGTAGCGCTTGCCTGTCAGTACTCGTTGAGACAGTTCCCAGCGAACGTGGTCAACTGTCGCAGGAGTACCAGTTGCGTCGGTGGTGTCAGCCGCGAGCGGCGTGACCGTCGACGTAGTCTTCGTCGCGATCTGTCCACCCGAAGGCCGCGCGCAGGGTGCGCCCGGTTGCTTCAATCGGGTGGGACTCGCCCTTCGCCCTCAGTTGCGCGAACTTCTGGGCGCCCCCGTCCTGGTCGGCGATGAAATCGGCGGCGAAACTGCCGGAGCGAATATCGGCGAGCACGTCTTTCATGTGCTCCTTGACATCGGGGGTGATGACCCGCGGACCAGACACGTAGTCCCCATATTCCGCAGTGTCGGAGCACGACCACCGCTGCTTCGTCAACCCGCCTTCGTTAATGAGATCGACGATGAGTTTGAGCTCGTGGCACACCTCGAAATAGGCAATTTCTGGCTGATATCCGGCTTCAACGAGAGTCTCAAAACCGTACTGGATGAGCTGGGAGACACCGCCGCACAACACCGCCTGTTCGCCAAACAAGTCGGTTTCGGTTTCTTCGGTGAATGTCGTCTTAACAACGCCGGCGCGTGTGGCACCAATCGCCTTAGCGTAGGACAACGTGAGATCCCACGCGCTCCCGGAGGCATCGTTTTCGACCGCGATAATGGCTGGGACGCCTCGCCCCTCCTCATAGGCTCGCCGCACGGTGTGTCCCGGGCCTTTCGGCGCCACCATGCAGATGTCATGCCCGGTGTCGGGGGTAATGTAGCCGAAACGAATGTTGAAGCCGTGCGCGAAGAATAGTGCGGCACCCGGTTTGAGGTTCGGCGCAATCTGTTCAGAATAGACACGACGCTGCACCTGGTCGGGGGTGAGGATCATCACCACGTCGGCACTGGTAACCGCCTCGGCAATGGGGCGAACCTCGAGGCCGGCTTCCGCTGCTTTCTCCCAGGATGCGGAGCCTTCCCGCAGACCGACAACGACCTCAACACCGGAGTCACGCAGGTTGAGAGCATGGGCATGTCCTTGCGAACCGTATCCGATGATCGCCACGCGCTGACGCTGGATCAGCGACAGGTCGGCATCATCGTCATAAAACATTTCAGCCACGGTCTTTCTCTTTCAACTGGTCGGTAATGGAACGCGGACCGCGCCCAATGGCAACGGTCCCGGACTGGACAATTTCCCGCACACCGTAGGGCTCGAGGCACGACAGGAGAGCGGACAGCTTATCTTGGTCGCCAATTGATTCAATCACGACCGAATCGGGGCTGACGTCAACGACGCGAGCCCGGAACAGTTCGACAACCTCGAGCACCCCGGTGCGCTGCCCGCCATCGGCACGCACTTTGATCAGCATGAGTTGACGGTCAACCGATGCGGTCGCAGACAGATCAACAACTTTGATGACGTTGACGAGCTTATTCAGCTGCTTTGTCATCTGTTCGATCAGCGTCGCATCAGCATCGACGACGACGGTCATCCGCGACACCTCAGGGTGTTCGGTTTCCCCCACGGCGAGTGAGCGAATATTGAAGGCACGACGGGCAAATAGTGCCGCCACCCGGGTGAGGACGCCGGGTTTGTTCTCGACGAGAACACTCAGCGTGTGGCGTGTCGACATCCCTCACTCCTCTTCCCACTGCGGCGCCATACCGCGAGCGTAGTTGATTTCATTATTCGACACCCCTGCTGCCACCATCGGCCACACCATCGCGTCTTTCGACACGTGGAAGTCAATGAGCACCGGCCGGTCGGTCACGGACATTGCCCATTCGATGGCGGCGTCGACCTCCTCTTCACGGGTCACCCGCCGCGCCTCCATCCCGTAGGCATTGGCGAGCATGACAAAGTCGGGGACATACACGCCCTCACTGCCGGCAAGGTGGGTGTTGGAATAGCGTTCGTGGTAGAACAACGTCTGCCACTGACGCACCATCCCGAGCACCGAGTTATTGATGATCGCGACTTTGATAGGGATGTTGTTCATCACGCAGGTGGCGAGTTCCTGGTTCGTCATCTGGAACGATCCGTCGCCATCAATTGCCCACACCACACTGTCAGGGTTGGCAACCTGAGCGCCCATCGCGGCAGGAATGCAGTACCCCATCGTTCCCAACCCACACGAGGAAAGGAAATGACGGGGGTGCTCGAAGTCAATGAACTGCGCCGACCACATCTGATGCTGACCGACACCGGTGGTGTAGATCGCTTCCGGCCCGCTAATCGCACTCAATCGCTGAAGGACGTACTGCGGGGCAAGTGCGCCGTCGCCGGTGGGCTGCCACCCCAGCGGATAGGTGTCGCGCAACCGATTGAGATACGTCCACCAGCCGTGAATGTTGGGGGTGGCTCCCGCCTTGATTTGCGATTCGACCGCGTTAACGAGGGCTCGCATCGTGGGCGCGAGGTCACCGACGATAGGAATATCGGCAACGCGATTCTTGGAAATCTCGGCGGCATCAATATCGACGTGCACGATCGTCGCCCTCTGGGCGAAAGAATCGAGCCGACCGGTGACGCGGTCGTCGAATCGGGCGCCGAGCGCGACAATGAGGTCCGCGCGTTGCAGGGCACCGACTGCCGCCACCGTACCGTGCATGCCAGGCATCCCGAGGTGGTGGCGATCGGAGTCTGGGAAGGCGCCACGCGCGGGAAGCGTGGTGACCACGGGGATGTCGGTGAGTTCGACGAGCCGTGCCAGGTCGTCACTGGCACCGGCACGCACCACGCCCCCACCGACATAAAACACGGGAGCGTCGGCACTGACGATCGCTTTCGCCGCTTCGCTAACTTGGCGCGGGTGAGGTTTCCCCGCGGGACGATACCCCGGTAAATCCATCACCGGCGGCCATGTGAAATCAAGTTCCTCCCCCTGCGCTGAGCGCGTGATATCGACGAGGACGGGAC
>JAEZVQ010000096.1 GCA_023420745.1 Actinomycetes bacterium | reverse complement strand
GCGGATGTGGCTCAGTTGGTAGAGCATCACCTTGCCAAGGTGAGGGTCGCGGGTTCGAGTCCCGTCATCCGCTCGGGCGATTGGCGCAGCGGTAGCGCGCTTCCTCGACACGGAAGAGGTCACTGGTTCGATCCCAGTATCGCCCACCGGTAGTGATACCGGGCGATTGGCGCAGCGGTAGCGCGCTTCCTCGACACGGAAGAGGTCACTGGTTCGATCCCAGTATCGCCCACACGAAAGGCACGGTCACCACGCTACGCTGGTGACCGTTTTTGTATTGCTATCACCAGTGATTGTTTTCACCGGTTGTTTGTCGCCTTGTTAGCGGATCAGATCGACTACATCCATAAGCCTTGCGTAATCGGCGCTTTGAGAACGTGAAAAACCGGTGCGGTGCCACCGATCCATCTCGGGAGTGTTCCCCGTTATGGATTCGGCAGCACCGCACCGGCTATTGTCAACCGACCCGATGGGTGAGTGGTGAGAACCCACGGGCTCTCACCACGTCAGCACATCACAGATGGCGGCGGCGACGCGCCACCATGATTGCTGCACCAGCAGCACCGAGGATCAGCGCTACCACGGCGGTGGAGCCCACTGCGGCACCGGTGCGTACCAGCCGCTTCCCCGGTTTCTTCCCGTCCGCTGTCGGTGAGGTGGAAGCATCGGAGCCACCTGTCGGCTTCGGCTCGGGCTTCACCGTTTCGTCGCCACCGGGATCCGGGGTGACACCCGGCTGCGGATCCGCCTTCGTGATGACGTTGAGCCCGAAGATAATCGGGTTGTGGTCAGAGGAGCGGAACGGGTCGGCACGGTGGAAGTTCGTCACGTTGTAGTTGAACCGTGAGTATTCCAAAGCAATCGGCTCGTGCGCGTTGATCTCCCACACGGCAATCGGGGTGAGCAGCGCGGTTGCCGCGTCATTCGTCACCACGTGGTCGAGGGAGCCCAGACGCCCGGCGTACTGGTAGGAGTTACCCGACATCGCCTGAGTCTGATAGCCGGCATCGGCAAGCGCCGTCATCGGGTCTTCACGCGTGTAGGAGTTGAAGTCGCCCACCATCATGACGGGGAGATCAGCGAAGTTCTTCGTGGCAAACTCGGCAAGAGCTTTCGCCTGTGCCACGCGAGCCGCGTTATTGGCTCCCTGACCGTCGTGAGCATCCTCGTTACCTTCGCCTTCGAGAACCGACCCCTTCGACTTGAAGTGGTTGACGATGACGACGAAATCCTGTGCCGTGTCGTTGCCGGTGACGACAGGGCTGAAACGCTGCGCCAAGGGGGAGCGCGCTACCTTTTCAAATGCTTTGTCGTCGCTAATCAGTGACTCGCCGACAGGTGTGACCGTTGCCGGCTTGTAGATGAAGGCGGTACGGATCGCATCGCCGTTATTCGGTACCGTCGCGGGTGAGGCGACGTATGCCCATGCTTCCTCGCCGGCAGCGGCATTGAGTGCGGTGACCAGTGTCTTCAACGCGTCGTCGCGATCCTTGTTGTAACGCGCGGAGTTTTCAATTTCTTCGAGGGAGACGACGTCGGCATCGAGAGCGTTGATCGCAGCAACGATCTTTTCTTGCTGACGCTGCAAATCCTCAGCGCGGTAGGCGCCGCGCACGTCGCAGCGATTGGCGGTAATCGGGTTACCTTCGCGGTCGTTGTACCCCTTGCACTTGTCCTCATTCTCGCCAAGAGAAGTGAAGTAGTTGAGGACGTTGAACGTCGCGACTTTGACGTCACCCCCGACGTCCGTCGGTTGGTTCGTGCGTGTCGTGGCAAAAGTCGTGGGAGCGTTCTTCGTGCCAATAACCTGCTCGGTGGGCTGGAAGTTCCACGTGTTGAAGCGGTATTCAAAAATCACCGGGGAGGTGAAAGTGACCTGAGCGCCCGCACGCACCTCGTTGTCGGTGCTGAGATAGGGCAGAGGAGAGTTTTGTGCTTCCTTGCGTTTCGAGTAATCCCAGTTCGACCCGTCGTCCAAGGTGACAGCGCGGGTGAGGTTCTTCGCCTCATAGGCGATCGCTTCTTCGCCGGGGGCAACAACGTCGGTCGCCTGGTACAGCGGTTCATCACCGAATGCGAGTCCGAGAGAACCGTATCTGTTGAGGTTGTAGTTATCCGTCACCACGTAGTGACCCTGCGGCGCGACGAGCATCCCTTCCAAGGCTTCGCGTTCAGTGTCGCTGGTCGGCAGTGCTGCGAGCGTGAATGGGGTGACCGTTTCGCAGTCAGCCTGATCAGTCATCGCTGTCACTTGCGACAGTTGCGTCATGCTCTTGTATTCCTCAACGGTCCCGGTGATGGTGACACATTGACCGACTGAGGGAATAGTTGTGCCTTTGCCGGGGTAGACAAAGATTGCGTCAGAGGCGCCGTCGGTCTTCTTCTCACCACCGGTTCCTGGTGTCTGGATAAAGAAACCATTGAACCCACCGGTGGGATAGGACGCGGTGACGACGCCAACAGTTGTCACCTCCTGATCGAGGAGGGGGCTTTCGTCACCGGTGCCTTGGATCGCGGCGATCGGCGTAATCGTCGGTTCCGGCGCCGGATCCTCCGCGTGAGCCGATGGCAGCGACACGACGGATCCGAGGGCGAGTGCGCACGCGCTCGCCGTGGCAACGACCCCGACGTGGCGGCGCCGCGAGCCCACAGTCGCTGGGGTGAAACGATGAATCATCATGCTCCCTTGCAAAACATGGTTGAGGTGGCGGTGAGCCACCCGGTATTCACGGATAACGGTCACGGCACATCACGATCCCATGCGATGAGACAGCAATCGCCTCAGCCTGATGCTCGGTGCGATCAGTGTGGTGACTCCGCTGAAATCCTAGCTGAGATTCATCACATACACGTCGGTTTTGCATCCACAGTACGTCTCGCGTAAAGTAGCTGCGTGCATCGCGGATTCAGTGATGCCACTGCGCGGATGTGGCTCAGTTGGTAGAGCATCACCTTGCCAAGGTGAGGGTCGCGGGTTCGAGTCCCGTCATCCGCTCGGAATGCCACCTCTCGGTGGCACCCAGGGTGGGTTGGCCGAGTGGTTAGGCAGCGGCCTGCAAAGCCGTAAACACCGGTTCGAATCCGGTACCCACCTCGGGCGATTGGCGCAGCGGTAGCGCGCTTCCTTCACACGGAAGAGGTCACTGGTTCGATCCCAGTATCGCCCACCAAAAGGAGGAGATTTCGTGGCGAACGAACTCATCCCCATCACCGCCGACCAGATGCGCATCGCTGCAGCCGGTGTCGTTCCGCTTCCCCCCATGCAGGCGCCGATCTGGGATTACTTCACTCAGGCACGGCGTCGTCGCGACTTCGGGCGATATCTGTTCCGCATTGACGGCAAAGACCACGCATTGATTTCTCTCGTCTACGACGAGGTTCACTCCGTACCATTCCTGTGGGCAAAAGCTGGACCGGTATGGTTACGCGGACAAACCCCCGCACACGAGCGAGCCTTGCGCGATGCGCTCGTTGAGGAAGTGCGTCGTCGCGACCGCTCAGTCGTGTTTATTCGTCTCCACGCTCGCTACAGTGCCTCGGATACTCGAGAGCTTCTTCAGTCGATTACCTACGATAAGACTGCGCTGATCCGCTGCTTCCCCGAAGAATCGGACACAGTTGCCGCACTGCCGAAGGAAGGACAGCGGTCGTGGCGTCGCGCGGCGAAGAAGATTGCCGGGCGCGACGTCGTCTTCCGCACCTATGACGCGGACACTCTCGACGACACGACCTATGCGCAGATCTACGACGTGCTCGAAGAAACTGCGCGTCGCGACGGTTTTCACCCCCATGGGCGCGATCTCTATCGCACGCTGCTGAACAGTCTCGGGGCGGAATACGCGCGGATCTATGTCATTGAGCTCGACGGTGTTGTCGTCGCCTGGAACTTCGTTGTCGAAAACGACCAGCGTGCCTACGTCTACTACGGCGCGCATTCTCATGCGGCACGTGATGTTCTCGCGATGGAATACCTCGACATTCGTACCGCCGTGGAACTCGGGCAGCGCGGTGTGGTCAGTGTCGACTTGATGGGTGTCGATTCACCACGCGTTCCCGAACTTTACGGTGTCGGTCGGTATAAGCGGCGTTTTGGTGAGATTGTCGACACCGACGGCGCCTGGGATCTGCCAGTGCGGCAAGCGAAATACCACGCACTTGTTGTCGCGAAACGACTGCGAGACCGGGTGCGAACCCGTCACTGACCACGATGGGGGGAGGTGCGCCGACCCGCCATTCAACGGCACAATAGGAACCACAATAGGAACTCGAGCCACCGAGGAAAACCGCGCGACCTGCGTCGCCACGAGAAGGAGAAGCCGTGAGCCACACCGCACGTATCGACGGTGAAGATATTGCCATCGATTCACCGCTCACCGGAACCGAATACTATGCTGCCCAGCCTCGCGTCATCGCGATGCGAATCGACGGACAGGCACGCGACCTCGACACCGTGATCCCAGCGGGAAGTGAGGTTGAGGGCATCACCATTGATTCCGATGAGGGGCTCGCGATCCTGCGCCACTCCTGTACCCACGTGATGGCGCAGGCGGTGCAAGAAATCAACCCGCAGGTGAACCTCGGAATCGGCCCGCCCGTCACCGATGGGTTCTACTACGATTTCGGCAATGTCGACCCCTTCACTCCGGAAGATTTTGCCGCCATCGAGAAGCGGATGAAGCGCATCGTCAAGGAAGGACAGCGTTTCGTCCGCCGCGTGGTCACCGTCGATCAGGCACGCGAGGAACTCGCTGACCAGCCGTACAAGCTCCACCTCGTCGAAGCGCACTCGGCCGGGGGAACCGGCGATGCCGAAGGGGCGAGTGTCGAGGTTGGCGGCGCTGAGCTGACGATGTATGACAACGTCAACCGCAAGGGGGAAGTGGTGTGGTCGGACTTGTGTCGCGGCCCGCACATCCCCTCGACGAAACTCATCGGCAACGGATTTGCCCTGATGCGATCCTCTGCCGCCTACTGGCTGGGCAACCAGAAGAATGACCAGCTCCAGCGCCTCTACGGCACCGCATGGCCAAGTAAGGACGAGCTGCGCGCCTACCTCACCCGGCTGGAAGAAGCGGCGAAACGCGACCACCGCAAACTCGGAACCGAACTCGACCTGTTCTCCTTCCCCGACGAAATCGGGTCGGGGCTTGCCTGCTTCCACCCCAAGGGTGGCATTGTGCGCATGGCGATGGAAGAGTACTCGCGTCGACGCCACATTGAAGCCGGTTACGACTTCGTCTACACCCCGCACATCACCAAGGGCAACCTGTTTGAAGTTTCCGGGCACCTCGCCTGGTACAAGGATGGGATGTACCCGGCGATGCATCTCGACGAGGAACGCGATCCCGAAACGGGGGAGGTGACGCGTGCCGGGCAGGACTACTACCTCAAGCCGATGAACTGCCCAATGCACAACCTGGTTTTTGCCTCCCGTGGACGTTCCTACCGGGAGCTGCCGCTACGCCTATTCGAGTTCGGCACCGTGTATCGCTACGAAAAGTCCGGGGTAGTTCACGGGCTGGCTCGCGGTCGCGGCTTCACCCAGGATGATGCGCATATCTACTGCACGCGCGAACAGATGAAAGACGAGCTGGCCAGCCTGCTCACCTTCGTCCTCGACCTGCTCAAAGACTACGGGCTCAACGATTTCTACCTCGAACTCTCGACGAAGAACCCAGAAAAGTACGTTGGTGACGACGCGGTGGGGGAGGAAGCGACGCGCACTCTCGAAGAGGTCGCGATTGAATCCGGGCTCGACCTCGTACCCGACCCCGGCGGTGCCGCCTTCTACGGACCCAAGATTTCCGTCCAGGCAAAAGACGCTATCGGGCGCACCTGGCAGATGTCGACGATCCAGCTCGACTTCAACCTTCCCGAACGTTTCGAGCTCGAATACACCGCACCCGATGGTTCTCGCCAACGTCCGGTGATGATCCACCGCGCACTCTTCGGGTCGATCGAACGATTCTTCGCCGTCCTCACCGAACACTACGCGGGTGCGTTCCCCGCGTGGCTCGCCCCCGTCCAGGTGCGTTGCATCCCCGTCGCCGATGTTTTTGACGACTACCTCGAAGAGGTGGCGGCGAAACTGCGTGGTCACGGTATCCGTGTCGAGGTTGACCGTAGCGACGACCGCTTCGGGAAGAAGATCCGCAACGCTTCGAAGGAAAAGATCCCCTTCGTCCTCATCGCCGGTGGCGACGACGTCGAAGCCGGTGCCGTGTCCTTCCGTCTTCGCGACGGGTCGCAAGACAACCAGGTGCCTGTCGACGAGGCGATTGAGCGGATCGTCACCCACGTCCGCGAGCACCGTAACGACTGAGGAGGCATCGACGGTGAGCGGGGACAGCGACCACCAGCATGAGCGGTCGAGCGGTCAAACAGCCGAGTGTGCCGGGCAGATGGCGGAGGACGGTCGCAACCTCGCCGGAGTTCCCGACGCGTTCCAACGCCTGTGGACACCACACCGCATGGCCTATATCGGCGGTGAGAAGCGCCCGACGAGCGCCGACAGCGCGCAGTGCCCCTTCTGCCAAGGTCCAGCCCGTTCCGATGATGAGGCACG
>JAEZVQ010000091.1 GCA_023420745.1 Actinomycetes bacterium | reverse complement strand
AGCGCGCTGCAGGGTCTCCGCGAGGTGCTTCTCCGCTTCACTGACCTGCGTGCGAGCAGCACTGACCATCGCCGCTGTCTCTTCGCGAGCCTGCTCGTGGGCACGCGCGTCCGCTTCGCGGGCCGCGGTTCGCATATTGGCGATATCCTGCTCGGCTTCCTGACGCTCGCGCATCATCCGCGCCCGCGCCTCATCCGACGCTTCACGCGCCTCGCGAACGAGAGCCTCCGCCTCGGCTCGCGCCTGAGCAAGAGCCTTCTGCGCGCTCGACCGGGCCGACTCAATCGTCGACTGCGCTTCAGCGTTCGCCGCTTCACGAATCGCCTGAGCATCCGCGTTAGCGTCGGCACGCAGACGCGTCGATTCCTTCTCAGCATCGACGCGCATATCGACACATTCTTGGTGGGTGCGTGCCCGCAACACTTCGATTTCTCGTTCGACGCTGGCACGCGAGTCGGCAACGTAAGAGTTCGTCTCCGCGCGCTGCGCCATCGCGTCGCGTTCGGCAGAGGCGACCAGCTCGTCGGCACGATGCTGGGCATTCGTCAACGCTGTTTCCGCTTCGGTCGAGGCGCGAGAGGTGCGTTCGTCCGCTTCACGGCGTGCCTCAGCGAGTAGTGCCGAAGCCTCGGCTTCAGCGCGGCTGCTCAACCGCTGTGTCGCCGTGCGCGTGCGCTCAATCAGGGCATCTGCTTCGGCGCGTGCCTTTGTCGTCACCGCGTGGGCTTGTTCCTCAGCCGAGCGCAGCAGCTGCTCCACACGGGCGCCAATGCCGGTGAACGATGCGCGCTCATGTTCTTCGATCCGTTCGGTCGCTTCAGCGAGCTGGGTCTGGAGGGTACGCGCGCGTTCCTCAGCGACTTCCGCGCGTTTGCGCGCCTCGGTGAGACCGGTCATCAACGTGTCGAGTTGCTCGTCGACCGCCACGCGATCGTAACCGCGCATGACGACTGGGAAATCTGTCTGCTCTTCGCTCACCGACTACTCCTCCACAGAGAAACCGTGCACCGTATGGCGACCGGGCACGGGGACACAAACGGCGGGGTGAGGACGGCTGGCGCCCACACATCACATTCCTCCTCAGTGTAGTCAAAACCGAGGCGCCGCGGGTAACAGTTCGTGGAGATCTTCCGCGCGGATGTGGAGGACGCGCCCATTTCCCCCTAGGCTGGTGACAGAGTATGTCTGCGCTGCGATGAGTTTTCGCGAAACTATCGCGGGCATCGTCACCACAACGAGGGAGCACACGTGAAAGATCTGATGAACCGCATTGGCGTTTTCGCTGTTTTCGCCGTCGTCGGGCTGGTCATGCTCATCGTCGGTCTGGTTTTTTCCACGGTGGCACGCCCCGACGGCACCGTCCGCGCCACCCTCGACACCACCGCTCCCTACGTGGTGACCCACGAAGGTGTCCTCGGGCTCATTGACTCCACCGTGACCATTGAGGTCGAGGCCAGCAATTCGGCTGCGCCGGTTGCGGTCGCGCTCGGCAACGGTGATGACATGCGTGCCTGGCTGGGTGATCGCCGCTATGACGAGGTTTTTGGTCTGGCCACCTACACCACCTTGACAGCGCAGCCGCACGACCCCAGCGCCGCCCCCAGTGCTGACGCGACCGCTTCCGCCTCAGCGTCACCATCGGCGTCCGCATCGGCACAGCCGAGCAACACCGGGGACGCGACAGCACCCAGCGAGGCGACCGTCCTCGATTCGGATATGTGGGACGTCATCGCGCACGGCACCGGTAGTGCATCGACCACCTACACCGTGACAGCCGGGCAGCGCCCCTCGATTCTTGTCGCCAGCGACGGCGTTGAGGCGGCTCCCAAGCTGACGCTGACCTGGCATGAGAACGTTTCAATCGCGTGGGCAATCGCGCTGGCCATTGTCGGTGGCGTGATGGTCGTCGTCTTCACCGGTCTGATTGTGTGGCGGCTGATGCGCACACCCATGAGCGACGGTGACGAGGAACCGCGTCGCGACCTCGCCGCACAGCTTCGCGACGACGAATCGGCAACCACCACCATCGAAGCGACAGTCAACGGTCGCACAGTGGCACTGCCCTCGAGGCGAGCAATGCGCGAGGCTCGTGCTCGCGGTGAAGCGCACATTAACGTCGGAGGACGCACCTTTGACACCGGTCTCATCCCCATTGTCCGAGAAGTGAGCAATGACGAGGATCAGCCGAAGCGTCGCACGCCGTTGGCGAACACCTCCGAACTCGACGCGATAACCGCAAGTATTCCGCTGCGACAGTCCGGTTTGCCCAGCCGCGCACAGTGGCGTGCCATGCGAGGCGATGCGGCGCACCGTGACCAGGACAGGCATGATGACGCTACTCGCGCCGACACGAATGGCGACACCGCGACAGGTGATCGCGACGCGCATACCAAGGAGGACAACCAGTGATCTCACGGCGCACACTGCTCACCGCGGGGCTCGTCGCCACCGCGGGAGCCCTCGCCTCGGGATGTGCGAGGCAGCTTCCGGTGGTTGAACCCGATACTCAGACGACTCCTACGCCGACGCCGAACCTTGACCAGACACGTATCGATCGCATCCTCGACGACCTCACCAGCGTGCTCACCCACGCCGATGAGACGCGCGATGTCGCCGACCTGGCCAGGCGGGTCGCCTCCCCGGCAAAGGAGCTGCGCGCCGGCTTGTATTCCACCTCAAAAGTCACCTCGGAACCGGTGATGCCCCTCGACATCGACCGCTCAACGGTCACCGTGTCGAAAGCGGTTGCCTGGCCGCGAGCCATCGTCGCCTCCACCACCGCCACAGACGACACGCTGCCGGCACTGCTACTCATCACCCAGGCGGAACCGCGTGCCGACTACGTGTTGGAAAACTGGGTGCGACTATTCCCTGGCTCATCCGTGCAGACCTATCAGATTTCCCAAGGATCAGACCTGATCCCTGAAGACTCACCCGAGTTTCTCACCACGCCGCGCGACGCGGTCAACGCGTGGGTGGCGCGCCTTGACGGCACCACCACCGACGGGGTGCCGCTCGGCGATGATGTATTCACCACCGACTACCAGTCGACGCGGGACAAGCTTGCGGACGCGGCAAAAGAAGCGGGGACTGTCACTTACTCGGCGACTACCGCCGACATGCCATTGACAACGTTCCTGCTCGCTGACGGCTCTGCTCTTGCCGTCACAGCACTGCGATACACCGTGACCTACACGCGCACCGTTGATCGCGCGGTGTTGCGGGTCAAAGGTACGCCGGGGAGCTTCCTCGACGACGACGGCAAAGTCGGTGACCAACCGGTCGAGGTGCGCTACCTCGTATCCGTCGCCATCCGGATCCCTCCAGCGACCAGCTCCGGCCTGATCCAAGCGATTGGCGCGGAGCGTTCACTCCAGTCGGTCGCTCGCGTGTGAGCGGGTGAGGTAACGAGGGGCGCGCGACGAAGGAGAGGAGACATCGGATCATGACATCGACACAGCAGCGCGGAGAGGCTCGCGGTGGGGCAACGCCACCGCAACACCAGGTTCATGCGGCAGATTCTCGAGGTGCCGTCGATCTGTCGACCGTGGGGCGGGAGCCAGACCACCAGGTGCCGGCAGGCGGGCGCGAGACCACGCACACCGGGACAACATCAGCGGGTAGTCAGCCAGTCGCGACGCTTACCGGTGCTATTGTCCGCGAGGTGACGACAGCGAACCTCGACGAAATTGTTGCCTTGTCACAGTCGCTGCCCGTGATTGTCGACCTGTGGGCGACGTGGTGTGAGCCGTGTCGCCAGCTCACCCCCGTCCTCGAAGAAGCGGTGCGGGCACGTCGCGGTGCACTTGTCCTTGCCACCATTGACGTCGATGCGAATCCTGCCATCGCCCAGGCTCTGCATGCGCAGACCGTGCCGACGGTTGTGGCGTTGCTCGGCGGGCGCCCAATGCCGCTATTCCAAGGCGCACTGCCGCGTACGCAAGTCGATGCTGTCCTCGACCAGGTGCTCGCTGTGGCTGCGCAAGCGGGGCTGACCGCGCGCGTCGTTGAACCTGATGCAGGGGAGACAGAAGCGCCGACCGTTGATCCCGCGCATGAGGCGGCACTGGCGGCACAGTCGCGAGGAGATCGCGAGTTGGCACTTGAGGAGTGGCGTCGCGTTCTCGCGAAGGCGCCAAAAGACGCGACGGCACGCGCCGCAATTGCCCAATTGACGCTGGAGGAACGCATTGACGGGGCGAGTGAGTCGCCGGATCCGCTCAGCGCAGCCGACCTCGCCTTTCACGCCGGCGACGTCGATACCGCATTCGCGCTCCTGCTCGACGCGCTCGCCCAGGTTCGAGGCGATGAGGGGATGCGCGAGGATATTCGCGCCCGCCTCGTCGACATGTTCACCATCGTCGGCAATGCGGATCCGCGAGTGAAGGACGCACGTCGGCGACTGTCAACGCTACTGTTCTAAAACCGGTAGTGATCAGCGTCGTCCAGACACCACACGCCGTTCACTGACACCCGGTTCAGTGGCACGCGGTTCAGTCGCGCACCGGACGCAGCCACACGGCACCGAGCGGCGGGACGCGCAGCTCAGCCGAACATGAGCGCCCGTTCCACGCGACGTCGTCGGTCTCGATAACGCCGATATTGACGACGCCGGAACCACCGAACTCCTCAGAATCAGTGTTGAGGACCTCCTCCCAGCGGCCGGGGAAGGGGAGCCCGACGCGATAGCCCTCGTGCGGGTTGCCGGCAAAGTTCGCCACGCATACGAGGATGTCGTCGCGGTCACCACTGCGTCCCTTGCGCACATAGGACAGCACGTTGTGGTCGGCATCGCCGGCTTCGATCCACTCGTACCCTGTGAAATCGTCATCCCACAGTGCGGGAGACTCGCGATAGATCGCATTGAGTCGCGACACGAGTTCCGCCACCCCGCGGTGTCCCGGATCGTCCATCAACCACCAGTCGAGTGAGTAGGCTTCCGACCACTCCGATTCCTGCCCAAACTCCTGTCCCATGAACAGCAGTTTCTTCCCCGGATGCGACCACTGGTAGGCCAGCAGTGCGCGCAGACCCGCGAGGCGACGCCACTGGTCGCCCGGCATTTTCGCAATGAGCGAGCCCTTGCCGTGAACAACCTCGTCGTGTGAAAGGGGGAGAACGAAGTTTTCCGAGAACGCATAGACGAGGGAGAACGTCAGCTCACCGTGATGCCACCGGCGGTTGACCGGATCCTCGTGGCAGTAGCGCAGCGTGTCATTCATCCACCCCATATTCCACTTCAAACCGAACCCGAGACCGCCGCCCGAGGTCGGTGCTGTCACGCCGGGCCATGCCGTTGACTCTTCGGCGATCATCACGATGCCCGGATGGCGGCGGTACGCTGTGGCGTTGGCTTCTTGGAGGAACTCGATTGCTTGGAGATTTTCGCGCCCGCCGTACTGGTTCGGACGCCATTGCCCGTCACGACGGGAGTAGTCGAGGTAGAGCATCGACGCCACCGCGTCGACGCGCAGACCGTCGATATGGAATTCTTCCAGCCAGTACAGCGCGTTGGCGACGAGGAAGTTGCGCACCTCGCGGCGACCGAAATTAAAGACCAGGGTGCCCCAGTCGGGGTGTTCGCCGCGCAGCGGGTCAGGATCCTCGTATAGTGCGGTGCCGTCGAACCGAGCCAGCGCCCACGTATCTTTCGGAAAGTGAGCGGGAACCCAGTCGAGGATGACGCCGATCCCCGCCTGGTGAAGGCGGTCGACGAGGTAGCGGAAGTCGTCAGGAGTGCCAAAACGCGCGGTGGGCGCGTAGTAGGAGGTCACCTGGTAGCCCCAGGAACCGCCGAAGGGATGTTCGGCAACCGGCATGAATTCGACGTGCGTGTAGCCCATCTGCTGGAGGTAGGGGATCATCTCATCGGCGAGCCCACGGTACCCAAGCCCCTGCTTCCACGACCCGATATGAACCTCGTAGATCGACATCGGCGCTTCGTGAGGATTGCGAGCCGCGCGTGCCTCCATCCACTCCTCGTCACCCCACTCGTGGAAACGATCGGTGACGACTGAGGCGGTAGCCGGTGGAATCTCGGTGGCACGAGCCATCGGGTCAGCCTTTTGGAACCACGCCCCATCCGGACCGCAGATTTCATACTTGTAACGTGCCCCGACCTCGACACCGGGAATGAACAGCTCCCACACGCCAGACGCGCCAAGCGAGCGCATCGCGGAAGCCGAACCATCCCAGTAGTTGAAATCGCCGACGACGCGCACGGCACGCGCATTCGGTGCCCACACGGCGAAGGACACGCCGGACACCTCGCCGAGATCGCCGTGATAGTGGCGTCGATGAGCACCGAGCACCGTCCATAGCGCCTCGTGGCGCCCCTCGGAAATGAGGTAGGTATCCATCTCACCCAGCGTTGGCATAAACCGGTAGGGGTCATCCACCTCGGTGGTGTGGTCGCCGTAGGTCACGCGCAGCCGGTAGTCCGGGATCTGCGGGGTGGACAAAACCGCTACCCACACGCCATCTTGCTCGTGCTCAGCCATGTAGCTACCTTCGGCGGTAATGACCTCGACACTGTCGGCGAGGTGGCGCACCGTACGTACCGTCACCGCACCGTTGTGGATGTGCGCGCCGAGCACGGAGTGTGGCGAATGGTAGCGGGCGCCGGCAACTGCGGCGAGAACATCGGAGTCAACAGGGAGGCGGTTCGTGTTCATATCTCAATTCTTGCATGAAGTCCGTCACAGCGGAGGGGAAAGGGAGGTGGGAAGGTGTGCCCGGCTCTCACGCACTGCCGCACAGACGACGAAGTGCATTGAGAGGAATATTCAGCCAGTCCGGTCGCATCCGAAACTCATAGACCGCCTCATACGCGGCTTTTTCCAGTTCGAGGATGCGCACGAGTTGACCTTCGACTTGACCGAACCCGCTTCCACCGGTGTACCCGTCGATGAATGCTGCACGCGCCAACTCGAGCCAATCGGAGCCAGCTTCGCCCTTCGCTGCCGCGTAGTCGAATGAGCGTAGCATCCCGGCGACGTCGCGCAACGCAAAATCCGGTTCGCGCCGTGCCTCCAGCGGGCGCAGCGGCTCGCCTTCAAAGTCGAGGATGAACCAGCGTTCCTCGCCGTCATCTCCCCGTCCCAATAGGGTTTGACCGAGGTGGTAGTCCCCGTGGATGCGAATCAATGGCGGTAGCTGGTCGAGATCCTCGGCACGCGCGACGACCTCCTCGAGTGCTGGCATGAGCGCACTGTCGCGAAGCTCCGGCACCTCGGCGGCGGCCGCATGGAGGTTGACCCTCACGCGTTCGCTGAGCTGAGACGGCATGACACTGTCGAAAGTTCCCATTGCCGCCGCGAGTTTTTCGTGAAGTTCCGCTGTCGTGCGTCCGAGCAGACGTGCCATCGTCTGCGGGTCGTCGCCGCGCGAGGCAAGATCGACAAAGTATTCAAAACCGTCGACCGCGTTGCTAATGATCGACGCCGCGATGGCCAGTGTTGTCGACTGCATCTCACCCCCCGCGTGCACGGGTATTGCCCGTTGCATCCACGCCATGGGAGCGGCAACGTGGAGCCACCCGAGTTCGGCGAGCGCCCGAGGTACTTCCAATTCCGGATGCGTCCCTGGGTGCAGGATGCGGAGGAACTTCACCACGCATCCGGGCACTGCGTCGTCGGGCTCGGCGTCGAGAAATACCGAGGAGTTCGACTGCTCACCCGTGAGGAGCCGTGCTTGCTCGACGCGAGCGAGCAGCGCCGCTTCGACGGTGTTGACCTGCGCCGGGGCGAGCGGGCTGAGCGTGCCATCCTCGCGCGCCCCTCGAATCCACGCGGAGAGAAAACGCGGCGAACACACACCGTCAACCAGCCATGCACCCTCAACTTCAGCGATGACACCGCTGGTGGGGCGGGTATCTGTGTAGACGAGGGGGAGGTGGATCGTGGAATCGCCGACGGAGATGATCGAAATCCATACCGGTTCCGCGACCTCGTCCTCCAACAAGGTGTCGGGCGCGTCGGCGAGGTGGGACAAGTCGATATTGGCAATCAACTGAACGCTGTCGCCGTGGGTGCCGGGGAACCAGCGTTGACGGTAGAGCCAATCCCCGATGACATCAATGAGATCGACGTCGGCCGGCCATGATGCGCTCATCGCGTCGTCCTTCCTATGTTCGTCGTTGATGGGCTCAGACGGTGGAATCCTCGGGCAAGGTGGCTTCCAACCAGTAGAAACCGTGGCGCCCCAGCGTGACGTCGAGGGTTTCGTCGGCGTGAACGTCGGGGAAGGGATTGCCTGACCCTGCGTCACGCAGATGCCAGCCCGCCATGCCGGGCAGCTGGATGCGCGCCGACCGAGACGTCGTCGAGAGGTTATTGACGCACAGCATCGTGTGATGTTCGTCGCGTCGCAAGAATGCGAGGACAGCGTCGTCGGATGTACTGAGCAGCGCCAGGGAGCCGATGCCGAACACCGGGTAGCGTCGGCGCACCTCGAGCATCGATCGCAGCCAGTTGAGCATCGAGGTCGGTCGCGTGCGATGTTCGGCAACATTGACCGCTGTCGGTCCGTAGGTACCGGAAATGAGTGGGAGGTAGAAATCCTCCGCGGGTGCCTGAGAGAATCCCGCGCCTTCCGTGTCATCCCACTGCATCGGGGTGCGCACGCCGTTGCGGTCGTGGAGCCAAATATCGTCGCCCATCCCGATTTCATCCCCGTAGTAGAGGAACGGGGAACCGGGGAAGCTGAGCAGCAGTGCGTGGGCGAGTTCGACTTCGCGGCGCGACCCATTGAGCAGCGGCATGAGGCGGCGTCGAATCCCGACATTCGACTTCATCCGCGGGTCGGGAGCGTACCAGCCATACATTTTGGCGCGCTCCTCTTC
>JAEZVQ010000001.1 GCA_023420745.1 Actinomycetes bacterium | reverse complement strand
AAGCAGAGGTGGAGATGGGGCGGTTACGCTCTCGCCATGCGGTCACACAACGTTGCGCGAGCAGGCATGGTGTGCGGCCGCGCTGGGCGATGCCGTGGAGTGCGCTTGCGATCGTTCTCATCATGCTCACCGGTTTGACGCTGCTGCTCTACCCCACGGCTGCATCGTGGATCTACCAGTACAACCAGGCGAATATCCTCGAAGACGCGCGAAACCGAGTCGAACGTGCTGATCCACCCGGAGCAGAACAAATCGCCCTCGCTCACCGCTACAACGACGCATTGCGGTTTGGCGCTCAAGTGGAGGCCGATCATCGGCTGCCCACAGGCTTCGGTGTCAGCTCCGACTCCTCCCTCAACTACCACGACATCCTCAACGTCACCGATGAAGGAATTATGGGGCGCATCCGCGTTCCTGTTGCCGACGTCGACCTCCCCATCTATCACGGCACCACTGACGAGGTTTTGCTCAAAGGATCCGGACACCTGGAAGGCACATCGCTGCCGGTGGGTGGTATCGGCACGCATACCGTCATTACCGGGCATCGCGGTCTGGCCGACGCGGCCATGTTCACCCACCTCGATCGCGTGAAAGAGGGCGACACCTTCACTTTCGAAATCTTCGACGAGGTGCTGACCTACCAGGTCATCGACATCCGCGTCGTCGAGCCCCAAGACCCCGAGTCACTGCGTGCCGATCCAGAGAATGACCTCGCCACACTGATTACCTGCACGCCTCTGGGAATCAACAGTCACCGCATTCTTGTCACCGGTGAACGCATTATTCCGACACCGGTGAGTGACATTGAAAATGCGGGCAAACGATCCGGACTTCCACGGTTCCCGTGGTGGCTGGTGATCCTCGCGACCGCTGTTGTTATCTCCGTCGCATTTGTGTGGAAATCTGGCTATCCACCGCGCCCGAGAAGCTTCAGGCGAGGTCGAGATACTGCGCGATCGCGTCCATCACGGCCGCGGCACCGTCGTGATCGACGGGACCGGTGACGGTATCGGCGTGGACGCGCACCTCCTCGGAGGCTCCTCCCATCGCCACCGCGTGGTGAGCGGCGGCGAACATGGGAATGTCATTGGTTCCGTCACCAATGGCGACCACCCCGTGAGCGGGAACGCCGAGACGCGAACACAGCGCACGCACCCCCGTCCCTTTGGTCACCCCGCGGCGGTGAACATCCATCCACGACGTCCAACCAATCGCCCACTCCGCCATCGACAAATCCATGCGTGCCACGTGCTCGGCAAACTCGGCGCGTTCCATGTGCGGCACCCGCACGACGACCTTCATGGTCGGCCGTGAACGCAATCCGTCGAGGGAATCGAGCCGCCACTGCTCGATCAACTCGTGTGGGGGAAATGGGGCGGAAATCCGGAAGGAACCATCCTCGTTTTCCACCGCGAATAGCGCCTCGGGGATGACGGGCAGCACCGCGTCGATGACGGGTGCGGGATCGAAAAACTCGCGGTCGACAACCTCGACACTATCCGGCGTAATCGACGCTGTGTAGGAGCCATTCGACGCCACGACCCAGCCGCGCTCGATCCCCACCTCGGTGAGCACCGGCAAGCAGGCGCCGACACCGCGACCGGTAACGATGGTGACGTGAACACCGCCGGCACGTAGTGTCGCGATGGTGCGGCGAATCGCCTCGGACGCGCCCGACGCGGTCAGCAGCGTCCCGTCGACGTCGAGGGCGACGAGAATCTCACGCGGGTTGCGTGGAAGATCAGCGGGAAGCGCGGCAAACGCGCGATCGACGAGCTCGTCGTAGGGCACGCGCGCGAGAGTCGTCGGCGGGGGAGTGAGGATGGTGATGCCACGATCGGGATCTGCCACCGACTGCGTCCGATCCACTCCGCTGGGCTCTAGCGTCACGCCACAGGCTCCGCAACCTCCAGACCACCGAGGTAGGGGCGCATTGCCTCGGGAATGACAACCGACCCATCCGCCTGCTGGTGGTTTTCCAACAGCGCGACAATCCAGCGCGTCGTCGCCAACGTCCCGTTGAGGGTCGCCACCACGCGGTTGCCGTCCTCGCGTTTTTCACGCACGTTGAGGCGTCGCGCTTGGAACGTCGTGCAGTTCGACGTCGAGGTCACTTCCATCCAGCGTTCCTGGGTGGGCAGCCACGCTTCGCAGTCGAAGCGGCGTGCCGCCGACGTCGACAGGTCACCGGCCGCAGAGTCGATGACGCGGTAGGGCATCTCGAGCTTGCGCAGCATTTCTTCTTCCCACGCGAGGAAACGCTCGTGCTCCGCTTCAGCTTCCTCTACCGGGCAGTAGGAGAACATTTCGACCTTATTGAACTGGTGGACGCGGATGATGCCGCGCGTGTCACGCCCGGCGGCACCGGCTTCACGGCGGTAGCACGTCGACCATCCCAGGTAGCGTTTCGGACCGGTTGAGAGATCGAGGATCTCGTCGGTGTGGTAGCCGGCAAGCGCCACCTCGGACGTTCCCGTCAAGTACAGGTCGTCAGCGGGAAGGTAGTAGATTTCGTCGGAATGTTCGTTGAGGAATCCGGTGCCGCCCATCACCTGCGGAGTGACGAGGGTTGGCGTCATCATCGGGGTGAAACCGTAGGCAACACCCTGGTCGAGCGCCATCGTCAACAGCGCGAGTTCCAGGCGAGCCCCGATTCCGGTGAGGAAGTAGAACCGCGACCCCGACACCTTTGCCCCGCGCTTCATGTCAATCGCGCCGAGCCCTTCACCGAGAGCGAGGTGGTCGGCGGGCGTGAACCCTTCCGCCGCGAAGTCGCGCGGCTTACCGCCGGCGTAGCGCAGCACCTCGAAGTTGTCTTCCCCGCCGCTGGGCACGCCGTCGAGAACGATATTGGGAAGCGAGCGGGCGAGACGCTCCGCCTCGTGACCGAGGTCGTTCGCCTTCGCTTCGAGTTCCTTAACCTCACGGGCGAGTTCCTGGGCGTGAGCCAGCACGCCGGCACGCTCCTCCGGAGAGGCTTTGCCAATCGAGCGCGACACGACCTTATGTTCGGCACGCTTTTCTTCAAACTCGCGAAGCGCGGCGCGGCGCTCGCGATCTGCCTCGATCACACGATCGACGAGGGCGGGATCTTTTTCGCGCGCCACCTGTGAACGGCGCGCCGGCTCGGGATTATCACGCAAGGCTTTGAGGTCGATCATGACTCCTAGCCTATCGTGCGACAATAGGAGAGGCGCCCATGCCGCCACCAGGTGAATCGCTGGCGCGGTTGCGGCGGCGGTGGGTATCCCGATGAGGATGGGGAGAGGAGCTCGTCGTGACCGAATTTAGGAAGCTTGACCTCAGTCGCGGCGGCACTCCGGTGATCATCTACAACCCGGTCAAAGTCAAGCGGCTCTACCGTATTCGTAAGGCGGTCAACCGTGCCGCCAGCGAAATCGGAATGGAAGAACCGCTGTGGATCGAAACCACCCCGGACGATCCCGGTACCGGTCAGGCCGCGGAAGCGGTGAGAATGGGCGCCTCCCTTGTCATCGCGGCCGGTGGGGACGGCACGGTGCGAGCGGTCGCCGCAGGTTTAGCGCACACCGGTATCCCGCTGGCGATTATTCCGTGCGGAACTGGGAATCTGCTGGCACGAAACCTTGCCATCCCGATGGACAACATCGATGACGCGGTTGATATTGCCTTTTTCGGTGCACAGCAAAGGATCGACATGTCGTGGCTCGACGTGCGTGACTGGGAGGGTGAAGCCGCACTTGTTCCTGAAGCGTCGCTGCTACCCGAGGATCATATTGAGCGACTACAACGTGAAGGGCATCCGATTCCGCGCGACAGCGAATACCCCTTCCTCGTGATTTCTGGACAGGGGTGGGATGCCGAACTGATGGCAGGTACCGATTCCGAACTCAAACAGCGCGTGGGGTGGGGAGCGTATGTCGTAGCCGGTGTTCAGGCGCTTCGCGCGCCGCGCACCCGCTTTGAAGTAACCCTCGATCGCCACCATCACTATCGGGTCAAGGCACGTTCGCTCCTTTTTGCTAACTGTTCGACGCTGATGGTCGGAGTTGTCCTCGTTCCCGATGCAAAACTCGATGACGGGCAACTCGACGTCACCGTTCTCGACGCCGCCGGTGGGATGGTCGGGTGGGCGACACTGTTTTCCAAGATCGCCCTGCAGGGGATCGGGTTGCGGCGTGATGAACTGCTCGGCGGGCTGGGCAACCTCGGGTTTCGTCAAGCGCGGACAGTGAGTACGAGGATTGATGAAGCACAGCCGATTCAGGTCGACGGTGACGCTATTGGTTATGGTCGAGCGATTGATGTGCGAGTCGAGCGTCACGCGCTCGTCGTGCGGCGCGGATAGGCGTGCGGCGAGGGGTGCGTCGGTCGCGTGCGGTGTGCGCGAATCGTGAGCATTGCCGGAGCGAACAAACCACCGTCGGCTACGATGGTGAGTTGAGTAACACGGTGGATGCCGCGTTGCGTGACCGATAGTGACGACGTGAGGAGGTCACCAGTGACCGATAACAACCGGACAGAATCTGGTACACC
>JAEZVQ010000167.1 GCA_023420745.1 Actinomycetes bacterium | reverse complement strand
GGCGGCTTGGGCTCTGGCATTGCCTACACACGGGAGGATCTCGAACGCATTGCGGGGCTCGGTCTTCGCGACTCGGCGACCACCGAGGTGCTGTTGGAGGAGTCGATCCTCGGGTGGAAAGAATACGAGCTGGAGCTCATGCGCGACGGGACGGACAACGTCGTCGTCGTGTGTTCGATTGAAAACGTCGACCCGGTTGGTGTTCACACCGGTGACTCGGTGACGGTCGCACCCGCGTTGACCCTGACGGATCGCGAGTTGCAGCGGCTGCGCGACATCGGCATCGCGGTGATTCGCGAGGTCGGCGTCGACACCGGCGGGTGCAACATCCAGTTCGCCGTCCACCCCGACACGGGCAGGATCGTGGTCATCGAGATGAATCCGCGCGTGTCGCGTTCCTCGGCATTGGCGTCGAAGGCGACGGGCTTCCCCATCGCGAAGATGGCGGCGCGCCTGGCGTTGGGCTACACGCTCGATGAAATTCCCAACGACATCACACGGTCGACCCCCGCATCGTTCGAGCCGACCTTGGACTATGTGGTGGTCAAGGTTCCGCGTTTCACGTTCGAGAAGTTCCCCGCCGCCGACCCGACGTTGACGACGTCGATGAAGTCGGTGGGGGAGGCGATGGCAATCGGCCGTAACTTCACCGAGGCGCTGCTCAAGGCGATGCGCTCGATTGACCAGCGTGGGGCGACGTTCGCTTTCGACACGCCGGTCGACCCGGCTGAGCGACAGTGCCTCGTCGAACAGGCGGCGACCCCGACAGCGGATCGACTCCACCGAGTGATGGACGCGATCCGCGCGGGGGCGACGGTCGATGAACTGTACCGGGCGACACGTATCGACCGGTGGTTTCTCGACCAGCTGGCGATGGTTGCCGACCTCGCTCAAGCGCTGCAAGACGCGGACTCCCTGGACGCGACGGTGTTGCGTGAGGCGAAACGCCACGGGTTTTCTGATGCGCAGATCGCCGCGATTCGTGGGATTTCCGAGGCGACGGTGCGCGAGGTGCGCCACGCCTTTGGGATCCGGCCGGTGTTCAAGACGGTGGACACGTGTGCCGCGGAGTTCGAGGCTTCGACACCGTACCTGTATTCCACCTATGACGAGGTGAGCGAGGTGGCGCCGCGCGAGCGTGCCGCGGTGATGATCCTCGGCTCGGGTCCGAACCGCATCGGGCAGGGCATCGAGTTCGACTACTCGTGTGTGCATGCGACGATGGCGCTGCGCGATGAGTTCGACACGATTATGGTCAACTGCAACCCGGAGACCGTGTCGACGGACTACGACGTGTCTGATCGCCTGTATTTTGAGCCGTTGACGTTGGAAGATGTCCTCGAGATCTACCATGCGGAAGCCGCGGCCGGCCCGGTGGCGGGTGTTTTGGTGCAGCTCGGCGGGCAAACTCCGCTGTCGCTTGCTGATGACTTGGCGGCGGCTGGTCTGCCGATTCGCGGCACTTCGCCGGCGTCGATCGCGCTGGCCGAGGATCGCGAGGAGTTCGGTCGTGTCCTCGACGAGGCGGGGCTGCCGTCGCCCGCCCACGGAACGGCAGCGGATGCCGATCACGCGCTGCGCGTGGCCGCAGAGGTCGGCTACCCGGTCCTCGCCCGCCCGTCGTTCGTCCTCGGCGGCCGCGGCATGGAGATCGTCTACGACGAGGATCAGATGCGCGACTACCTCGCGCGCCTGGGTGGCGAGTCGTTCGCGAACGGCCCGCTCCTCGTTGACCGTTTCCTCGACGACGCGGTGGAGATCGACGTCGATGCGCTCTTCGACGGTCGCGACCTCTTCGTCGGCGCCATTATGGAGCACATTGAGGAAGCGGGAATTCACTCCGGTGACTCTGCGTGCGTACTACCACCGATGACTTTGTCGTTACGTCAAATTGATCGCATCGTTGCTTCAACGCGTGCCATTGCTGAAGGGGTGGGGGTGTGCGGGTTGCTCAACATCCAGTTCGCACTCGCCTCCGACATCCTTTACGTCATCGAAGCAAATCCGAGAGCATCGCGTACGGTACCTTTCGCATCTAAAGCCACCGGCGTCGCACTGGCGAGTGCCGCGGCACGCATCCAGATGGGGGCGTCGATTGCTGAGCTTCGTGCGGCTGGAGTGCTCCCCGCTGACGACGCGAGTGTCATCGACGCTTCGGATCCGATCGCGGTGAAAGAAGCGGTGCTTCCGTTCCACCGCTTCCGCGACCGCGACGGGCGGGTAGTCGACACGGTTCTCGGCCCGGAGATGCGCTCCACCGGCGAGGTGATGGGGCACGGTCGGTCGTTCCCGGAGGCGTTCCTCAAATCCCAGCTCGCCGCATTCGGCGGCTTGCCTGACGGTGGTCGGCTTTTCGTGTCGATTGCGGATCGCGACAAACGTTCGGTGATTTTCCCGGTTGCGCGCATGGTGGATCTCGGTTTCGAGGTGGTGGCGACGGCGGGGACGGCGTCGGTACTGCGCCGCCACGGCATCGCGGTGACCGAGGTGGCGAAGGAGTCGGAGCGCGGCGACTCGCAGGCGACGAGCGTTGTCGATCTCATTCGCTCGGGCGAGGTCGACATCATCGTCAACACACCGCAGGGGGCGCAGACGCGTCGCGACGGCTACGCCATTCGTACGGCGGCGGCGTCGGCGGCGATCCCGTGCATCACCACGCTTCAAGCCTTCGCCGCGGCAGTGCAGGCGATTGAGGTGGCGTGCAGCGGCATCGGACCGCTGGTCTCACTCCAGGAGCACGACCGTGTGCGAGGCGAACGCCGCGTGAACGGTTGTCTGACTACGCGTGAGGAGGGGGAGAAATGACATCGAGTTTCGGCACTCGCCTGGCGCGTGCGGTTGCAGCGCGCGGCCCGGTGTGCGCGGGAATTGACCCGCATCCCCAGCTGCTTGACGCGTGGGGGTTTGGCGACTCGGTACGAGGGCTCGCCCAGTTTTGCCGGGTGGCTCTCGACGGGTTCGCCGAGGCGGCGGTGATCAAACCGCAGGTGGCGTTCTTCGAGCGTTTCGGCGCGCGCGGCTACGCGGTGTTGGAGACCGTGCTGCACGATGCGCGTGAGCTTGGAGTGTTGACGATTCTCGACGCGAAACGCGGCGACATCGGCTCGACGATGGAGGGCTACGCTCAAGCGGTGCTGCCTGTTGGCGCGCCGTTGGAGGCTGACGCGGTGACGCTCAGCCCCTACATGGGGGTGTCGGCGTATCGCAGCGTGGTGGATCAAGCGGGGGAGGCAGGTAAAGGCGTGTTCGTCCTCGCGTTGACGTCGAATCCCGAGGGGCGTGCGCTCCAGCGTGCGGCGATTGACCCGCCCGGCGTGGAGACGGTCGCCTCATCGATCATCGACTGGTGTGAAGCGCGTAACCGCGAGTTGTTTGCCGGCGAGGATTGGGGGTCGGTCGGCATCGTCGTCGGGGCGACGGTTGAGGACGCCGAGGTGGCGTCTGCCGGTCGCCTGCCGGGGTTTTCCGGTCCGATCCTCGCGCCGGGGTTCGGGGCGCAGGGGGCGAGTGAGGGCGACGTGAGGGCGCGGTTCGGCGCGGCAGCCTCGCGACTCGTCATCAACTCGTCTCGCGGTTTGCTCGCCGCCGGCCCGAACCCGGATGCGTTGGCTCGGTCGTTGGCGCAGGCGAACGAGGAGTGCCGTACCGCGCTGGCGGGGGAGGAGGACACGCCAGCCTAGGTGTCGAATCGGTCACGTTTTCGCCACCAGCTTGACATGCGGGGGGGGGTATTACTTTCAAAGGGCACAACGGTGCGCATCGGGGACGACGCCTCGATGTCACGCTCTCCTGAAAGATGAGGCAACAATGAAGAAGATTGCGCGCGTCGCGGGCGCTGGTGTTCTCGCGGCTGCCCTGCTCGCCGGTGGAGCTTCGGTGGCGTTCGCTGACGATACCCCCAAGGTCACGTGGGATCAGCTGGTGGCGAACTGCCCGGATCTCGCTGACAGCCCGAAGGCGGCGGAGATGCAGGCGGAACTCGAGTACTTCAACATGGATGTTCTTCCTGAACTGCCCGCGGATCTGGCGAAGTGCGTGGCGGCTGCTCCTGAAGCCCCCGAAGGTGATGCTTACGTGGGTGCCAAGGAAGAGAACGCTTACCTCGACGCTGCTGAGGCCGAGTACAACCGCCTGACCAAGAAGCCGGAGCTTCCCTACGGCGACGCTTACGTCGGTGCCGAGGAAGAAAACGCGTACCTCGACGCTGCTGAAGCGGAGTACAACCGTCTGCTCAACGAGTCGACTTCGGATGCCGAGACCACTCCGGCTGACGAGGTTGCTGTGGTTGATACCCCAGCGAAGGACGTGAAGGCTGAGGCGAAGCCGGCGGCTCAGGGTCGCCAGCTGGCGCACACCGGTGGTCCTCTGGCTGCTTTGCTGGCGATTGCTGGCGTGACTGGTGCGACCGGTCTCGGCGGTGTGCTGCTGCGCCGTCGCGGCTGATTGTCGGCTCGCGTCGGGCACCTCGAAAACCAACGTGTGGGGCGGGAATCACTCCCGCCCCACACGTGTATCAGCTAACGACTGACGTTGCAGCGCGAGGGGGTGCTGTTTAGGCTGGAGTGGCTCCGGGACGACCCGGTGGCGTGTGTGATCGTCAGGGACGACCCTGAAACTCGTGGGGGAAGGGCGTTGGACGTGTTCGCCTGGATCGTATTGGTGTTGTCGGGAATGGTGGAGTGCGTGTGGGCGGCGGCGCTCGCACGCAGTGAAGGATTGACCCGCCTGGTTCCCATGTTGATCTTCTTTGCTTCCTGCGCGGTGTCGATGGGCGGCTTGGGGTGGGCTCTTCGCTCAATCCCGGTGGGCACCGGCTACGCCGTGTGGGTCAGTGTCGGCATGGTGACGACTCTGGTGTGGTCGGTGTGCTCTGGTGCTGAGTCACTGTCGCCGGCGAAGATCGTGTGCGTGACGCTCATCATCGCCGGCGCTGTCGGTCTCAAGCTCCTCTCAGCTCCCACTCCCGGCCACTAGACCCTTCATGCTGTGAGACTCATGTGGAGGATCGGGTAGGGGCGGTCATGATCGTCAACGTCTGACCGATCAACAACGGCGAATCCCAGGTGTTCGTAGAACTCGCGGGCATTCGGGTTCTGTTCATTGACGTCAACACGTCGCGCGCCGAGGTCGGCTATCGCGTGGCGAATCAGCCGCCCACCAACACCGGTTCCGATATGGTCGGGGTCAACGAAGAGCATTTCGATAGTGTCGCCGGCAACGCCGATAAACCCGACGGGGGCACGGTGGTCGTCGTATTCAACCACGAGTGTCGGCACGGCACTCAGCCCGCCGGCAACCTCTGGTTCGATCGCCTGGATAGCGGTCGCGTCCAGGAAATGGTGCGTCGCGCTCACCGATCGACGCCAGAGTGCGACAAGTTCTGCAACCAGCTGGGGTGTGCGCTCGGCGGTGTCGAAAGATCGCACAATCAGGCTCACTGGTCGAGGGCTTCGAGGGTGAGCTGAGTGTTCTTCACCACGAATGAGTCGCCTTCAATGATGACGTCGTTGCGTGACTCGGCTGTTCCGCGGATGGTGAGTGGCCCTCGCGTGAGGGTGATGGTGTCGGTCAGAACGTGTTTCCCGGCGGGGAGGAGGATGATATCTCCTGGTTGTGCGGCGCCGATCGCCTCAACCAAGGTTTTCTTTCCCAGGAACCCACCAACTCGGATCTTCGAAACCGCCGTCTCCTTCACTTATCCGTGGACAGCAACCATCCTACCGAAGCGCGCCCCCTGTCTAGGCAGGCTTTCCTACTCCGTGATGTTGAAGGAGGGGAGTGAGGCGACGAGGCGCTGGGTCTCGAGGGAGACTGTCACCAGGCGCTTGATGAGGTCGACAATGTAGTCCGCGCGGTTCACCTCACGGCAGTAGTCGTTCGGGTCGTTCGGGATCTGCGAATCCTTGTCGGTCTTGATCCGGTAGCGGTCGACAACCCAGTCGAGGGGGCTTCGCCCACCGACCTGGTAGTCCTGGGCTTCTTCGGGGATGCCGCGCAGCGTCAAGAACTCGTTGTACTTCAACGCCGTACACTCGGAGCGTTTCGCCCACGCGGGCTTGACCACGTGGTAGCGCTGCCACGGATCCTCGGGTGCAGTCAGACTCCACTCCTCTTTCAGTGGATACGGCGTCACACGCTCGTAGTTGACGTGGAGGTCGGCGAGCTCACGCCCGATCAGTGCGTAGTCTGAAAAACCGGCGCACTTTGGGATGCGGGGCAGCATCTTCTTGAGGTCTGCAGCGTAGCGCTGCCGATACTCCGGGTGGTGGAGGAGAGCGTAGACGTAGAAGAAAATATCTTCCTTGGTGATTGAGTCGTCAGCGTAGTGTTCTCGATATGCGGCGAGGGTCGCGTCAGTGATGTTGTCACGCCGACGATAACCATCGACAACGAGCGGTACCTGGTCACCGATTGGACGTGAGAAATCGAATCGACCCGAGAACGTTGCCGAAGATGTCGATTCGTTGGGAGCGCCGAAGAGTGTCGGTTCTTCCTTAGTCATGGGTACCCAGCAATATAGAGAGAAGAAGTTCGTGGCGCTGAGAAGATGGAGATCCGGAAGCGTATCGACAGCAAGTAGGGACCATGGTTTATTGGGCGTTCCTGTGAGACCGAATGCCAGATTTGGCGTCTTCGCGGTGGGGAACAGTGCCGGCAGCTGGTAGATCCTGTGATTCATCGTGCGATCAAAGTACGCGCTATGGCGGCAGAAGGGGCGATACTGTGCTGCGCGGATGCGCGTCGCCGAATAGTGATGGATTTTGCCTCGCTCATAGTCGCGGCGCAGTTGACTGCACCACGAAATTCGCCTCGGGTCGTTGAGCCCCTGATCATCACTACCGGGTAAATCGACCTGGGCGTTGTAGTTCGCGATCATCCGCGACATATTGTCGGCAACGACCTGAGCCGAGAAGTTGTAACACCACGCATCGCGATTGGTCTGCAGTCCATTCGAGTGCTGCTTGAAAATGCCTGGCGTGGCGTCTTCGCCTTTGGTCGTTTTGTCTCCGATTGGCTGGAACGCTAGATAGGTATCGTCTCGCTGATCGATCCAGTCTCCGTGATTGTTCGGTGTGATCTCCTCGAAATCGGTGCTTGCGATAGAACCTTTCTCGGTGATTTCGTCGAGCTTTTCCTGGCGAGAGAGATAATCAGCAACTTCGGCGTAGTGGATCCGTGCTGCGCCCACATGATCGCGGGTCTTGACGAGCACGGTAATGGCGGTACCTGTCCGTGAGCCTTCCCCAAAAACGCCATCGCCTTCTTGCCGACGACGCTCACCCTGCGTTCGGGCGTTTCCCTTGAGGTTGTAGATAAAGATGTCGCTGAATTCTTGTCCCCACGTTAGTCGCACGCCGTCGGCGGAATTGCTGTCGATAAAGCTATTGTTGGACACGAAGGCAATGACACCTTCGTCACCGATCCGGTCACTCGCCCAGCGCAGCGCTCGGAAGTACGAGTCATACAGGCTGTTCTTGTTCGTTGCTGTTGAACGGGCAGCATACGTCTCTTCTATTCGCGCATCGAGTCTCGGATACTTGAGGTTCTGATTATCGTCATTCGCGGTCTTCTGACCTGCCGAGTACGGCGGATTCATGATGACGACCTGGATCGGTGTTGACTTCTGCCTCTTCGCCCGCTCAGAGTTGGTGTCGAATCCCTCGTTACCGTTCGAGATCCAGCCGTCACTTTCATGCAGTTGGAAGGTATCGGTCAAGGAAATTCCCTCGAACTCCACGTAGCCGTCGTCGAACCCTTGCTCCAGGCGAATCTGGCGATAGACCGACTCGATGTTGATGCTGGCAATGTAGTAGGACAGAAGCACGATCTCATTCGCGAAGATCTCGTGCCGGTACTTGTACTCCAACTGCTCGGGGGTGATGATCCCGGACTGCAGCAGCCGCGCGATAAAGGTGCCCGTCCCGACGAACGGTTCGATGACGGCGATACCGGGATCGCCGAGCGTCTTTCCGAACGCCACTTCCAGCGCGGCGTTCGCCGAGTGGATGATGTAGTCCACCACCGGAACCGGGGTGAAGACGATGCCAAGCCTCTCCGACATCTTCGGGAAAGCCTGGGAGAAGAAACGATCGTAGAGGGTGAGCATAACGCGCTGCTTACCCGCTAAGTTATCGACCTCGCGGATGCGTTTGACCATCGCCGAGTAGAAGGCGTCGAGCGGGCGGCGTTCATTGTCAAACGCCTGGTTCCCCTCCAGGTGGTCAACGATCGCCTGCATGGCGCGGCTCACCGGATTCTTCGCCGTGAAATCCTGGTCGTCGAACATCGCGTCGAACAGTGGCTTGGTAATCAGGTGCTGGGCTAGCATCTCCTTCGCCTGATCCTTGCCGATCGACGGGTTGAGCGTGTGCTGCAAGCTCTTGACAAAACGAAGGAACGCGTCTTGGTGCAGCGGGTTCTCCAGCTGGCGGTCGATCAACGCCTGGTAGCGGCCGGCGATCTGAGCAATGTCCTTCGACCAGTCATCCCAGTAGAGAGTCGAGCCCACCTTCTTGACGATCTTCGCGTAGACCGCGTCCTTCCACTCCTCGGGAGTGAAGTCGAACGCCATTTGGATCGCACGCATCGTCGGATCCGCCGGGGCGCAGATCGTCGACGACCCACCGGGCGCACCCGGCTCACCCGAACCGCCCACACCGGGATCGCCTGTTGCTGGATCGCCAGCCGCCCCACCCAGCAGATCCCCTTCATTGTTTCCGGTGGGCTGCGACGGGCGGAGATCAACGACGTCGACGACGATGTTTTCCGGCGACTTCACGTTGTAGTCGATGGCGTTGATGGTCGCTTCCATCCGGTCATCGTGCGCACGAAGAGCCTGGAGAACCTGCCAGATCACCTGGTAGCGCTTGTTGTCACCCAACGCCACCTCCGGGGCGACACCGGCAGGGATCGCCACCGGGAGGATGATGTAGCCAAACTCCTTACCCGGAGCCTTGCGCATCACCCGGCCGACCGCCTGGATGACGTCAACCTGAGACTTCCTCGGATTGAGGAACAACACCGCGTCGAGGGTCGGCACATCCACGCCCTCCGACAAACACCGGGCATTCGTCAACACCCGGCACACCGGCGACGCCTCGCCCGACGTGTCCTCCTTCAACCAGTCGAGGCGCTCACCGCGTGCCACCGCATTCATCCCACCGTCAACGTGCTGGCACTCCACGCGCAGGTCGTCACTGGGATCCGCGTTCGTCAAATCCCGAAGCCCCGAGTCGACGATGGCTGGGAAACGCTCAGCAATGAGCTTCGATGTGCGGATGTCTTTGCAGAAGGCGACAGCGCGGCGCATCGGCGTGAGGTTCTCACCGTAGTCACTGTGGTGGAGCGCACCGCGACGCTTCGCCAACGCGTTCCAACAGCCGACGAGCTTCGCCGTGTCGGTGAGCATGAGGGTACTGCCGAGGTCAGCTTGATCCTGGTAGATGGGGGTGACCTGGTCTTCAGCCACCGCGAGCACCACGACCTTGTAGTCCGTCAACAGGCCGAGCCCCACAGCCTCGCCGAAACCGAGCCGGTGGAACACCGGACCGTAAATCGACTCGTCATCCATCGACGCGAGAACCGCGTCCTGCTCCGTTGCCGCTTTCTTGACTTTTTCTTTGAACAGGCGCGGCGTCGCCGTCATATACAGGCGTTTGCTGCCCCAAATGTAGGAGTTGTCGTGAATGCGAACGAAGTGCGACTCGTCCTCGCCCGCGAGCGTGACGCCGGTCGTGCGGTGCGCCTCGTCGCAGATGATGAGGTCGAAATCAAGCGGCGCTGAGCTCTGCCCCCCCTCCGGTCTGGGCAGCATATTCTTGCGCTGCGTGAACGGCGTCAATCGACTGGTAGGTGGCAAACACGACCTGTAGGCCGCCGCGGTCATGTTCGCGACGCAGCGACTCGGCGAGACGCTTCGGGGCGGTCGTCGCCGGGATCTTGAGGTCGGCGACTACCATGTCGATCAAGTCCGCGCTCGCCTGACGCTTGTTGACTTTCGCATCCGAACACACCGACCATGCGGAGAAGGGCAGCGAACATTCCGCGCTCCACTCCTGCAGCGTCTGGCTCATCAACGCCAGCGACGGCACCATGAACAGCACGCGGGCGTCACCGCCGCGCTCTTTTGCCACATGTTCCGCGATCTTCAGCGACGTGAAGGTCTTGCCCGTGCCACACGCCATGACGAGCGTGCCGCGGTCGTGGGTGGCGAAGCCGGCGAAGACGTCGTTGATGGCGCGCACCTGGTGGTCGCGCAGGCGCTTGCGTTCCTGTGTGGTGGCAGCAACGTCGGGGCGCCTGAGGTCGTAGGTTGTCCAGTCAATGTCGGAGTTGCGCAAGTCAGACAACCCGACTCGGGTGACGGGGATGTGCTGGTCGCGGATCATTTCCTCCGCGTTCTTGCCCCACGGTGCGCCGGTGGTTTCGACGAAGATTCGGCGGGTAAACGGTGCCCGGCCTGACGCGGCGAGGAAGGAATCGATGTCAGACTTTTGGATTCGGTGCCCTGGCGCGTAGAACTTGCATTGGATGGCGACCGCGCCGTTGGGATCGTCGGCTGGGATCGCCACGAGGTCGATCCCGAGGTCGCCGAGCTCCGCGCGCCCCGGCCAGTTGCGCCACAAGAAGACCTTGGAGAACTGCGAGCGCATCTGCGAATCGTGTCTCAGGTACTGGGCGATCAGCCCCTCGAAATAGTTGCCGCAATCGCGCGCGGTCGGAGCCAGCGCGCGGAATGTTGCGATCAGATCGTCGAAAGCGTGGGCAGAACGCGACGCCTGCTGCGAGGCGTCAACTGCATTGAAATCACTGTCAGCCGCGCGTGAGTCGGTGCTGTCGGTGACGGTGTGGTTGGTGCGGTCGTTGAGCGCCATAGTAGTCTCCGCTTTCGCCAGTGAACGGTCGGGCGCCTCAACGACACCCGCGGGGGGGTGCCCCTATGTTGTTTGTCAAGTGGTTAGGCGGCTTGTTTGATGGGTTGGGGTTGGTAGGTGGTGTGGTCTCTTAGCATTGCGTAGATGACTGTTGTTCTGCGGTGGGCTAGGGCGATGAG
>JAEZVQ010000138.1 GCA_023420745.1 Actinomycetes bacterium | reverse complement strand
TGCGGGAACCGTGGGATAATCCCGAGCGAATCGTTTTCATCGCCGCCGGTGACGTCAATGACTAGTCGAAACTAGCCACGCAGACGAGAATGGTGGCAGAACGAGGAGGGGGGCGAACTGTGAATCCTGGAAATGCTGCGGTGCGTGATGCGACCGACCGCCGAGCTGCTGCACGGGGCTGGGGGCGCCTGGTTATCGCGGCGATGTGGGTCTTTTCTCTCATCGTCAGCTGGTATGCCCTCTATACGTTCTTCACCCACTGGAGTGAGGCCGTGGCGATTCGCACTCTGGGAATCATGGCGGCAGCGAGCTACATCCTTATCGCCGTGTCGATGACCCACAATGGTCGTCGGATGCGCATCGTCGGATGGAGCGCGTGGGCGGCGAATACCACCGCACTGATGACGGTCAGCGTCCTCACCGCGTCAATCCCCGACGCATGGCCGAACTGGGCATCTCTCGACGTGTGGTTGGCGGCAGGGCGTGCGTATGGCTATACGCCGATTGTCGTGGCGATCGCCGTTCCCATCTGGCTGTGGTGGTCGAATCCTCGACGCATCGTCGAACTGTCCGAACGCTACGACGTGCGCGCGAAACACTGATGTCGTAACCGGTCTCGGGCACTGTTATACGCCGCCGGGGAACCCGAGTTGGCGCCACGCCTCATACAGTCCGATGGACGCCGAATTGGCGAGGTTAAGGGAGCGCACCCCGTCGCACATTGGGATGCGGATACGTCCGCTGACACGCGGGTGCGCCATCGCTGACTCGGGTAGCCCCGTGGGTTCTGGGCCGAAGAGGAGCCCGTCACCATCGGCGTAGGACACCTGCGTGTGGTGCGTCGAGGCGTGCCCCGTGAACGCCCAGATCCGACCGGGAATATGCGCGAGGGCGTCATCAAAATCCGGGTGAACCTGCACGTGGGCGAGGTCGTGGTAGTCCAGCCCCGCGCGACGCAGCTTCGTGTCATCCATGTCAAAACATAGCGGTTCTACCAGGTGAAGCATTGATCCCGTGCAGGCGGATAGGCGAATCGCAGCACCGGTGTTGCCGGGGATGCGAGGCTCGAAGAAGATGACGTGAAGCACAGCCTGAGTGTAGGCGCCTCAGCGGGTTGGATGCGAATACTCCCAGGTGAGGGAGGCGCGCGCGATCACGTGCGGGATTGCCATAAACGAGGCAGTGGCGATTGTCGTGTCGTCATCCACTCCCAGCGTGTCGACGTCGAGAGCGTAGACGGTGAAGACGTAGCGGTGGGGGCGATCTCCTGCCGGAGGTGCCGGCACCTTCGTGGAGTTCTGTCACCTGTTCCGGGATGTCGACGATGCACCAGTGCCAGTATCCGCTCGGCACCGGAGCATCGGGGTCGAAACACGTCACCATGAAGGACTGGGTTTCCGCGGGGAATCCCGACCACGCCAAGTGCGGCGAGGTGGAGCCACCGGCGGCTGTCACGTGGTGAGGCATGCGATCGAGGTGTGCTGCCATCGATGACGTCACGGTAAATGTTGGGACGCCGGGCAGAGCCTCGTCGGGATGGGGAGCCGTCGGTCGGTCGGTGATGTTCATCGCTACCTCCGCAGGGGGTCCGCAGTTGTGTCAACGGTGAATAGTGATCGGTGACAAGTGACTTCACCCATGCTACAGTATCGAACACTTGTTCGGAATTCTTGGGGGAAGGACGGACATATGGAACGTGGAAAAGCAGCAATATGACGCGAGATTGACATTCTCGCAGTTACGTCAACGTCAACGACTTGACCAGGCGCGAGCGAGCTTGGAACAAGCCCACCGAGTCCTGGGGTTGACGGTGGTGTCCTCCTCAACGCGACAGGGGGAGGGGGATCTCCAGGGCAATAGAAAGAGCAGGTTCGGGGATCGTCGCGAGGCGCCCCCTCGTTCCACCCCGGTGTGGCACGTCGACTGCGACTATTCGACACTGATCGACGCGATTTTTAACAGTGCTATTGATGGTCGATGGGTGGGCGTCATCAACGTCGCCCATCTCGGGTGGTGCGCACTCGCTGAGCGGGGAATCGACCTCGCGCGTGTGGTGGTGATCCATGCTCCTCGCGAAAAAGCCGCTCGCATTATTGCCACCACACTCGATGGGATTGACGTCGTGGTGTGCGGTGTCGGGCTGCGCGGGGTGGAAGCCCAGCGGATGGCGGCGCGGGCGCGACTGCGTCACGCCACCATACTGACGACGCGACCGTGGCATGGAGTGTCGCGCGACTGGTCGATAGGTTCCCCTCTCGATACTGTCGGCGAGCAGCACCGTGTCAGCCGTGCGGTATGAGCGAAACCGGGTGATCTGATGTCTCGCGATGTTCTTATTTGGTTCCCTCACTGGGATGCGCACGCCCTCGCCCTCGACTCACCACCTACCGCCACCGCGGTTGCGACTGTCCGCCGCGGACGGATTACCTGCGCGACCTACGCCGCTCAGCGCGCGGGCGTGACGCAGGGGATGAAAACTGCCCTCGCGCAGCACCTGTGTCCCGACCTGCTGTGCCTCCCAGGGGATCCGACGCGTAGCGCTCGCAGTTTTGACGCGGTGCTCACCGCGCTCGAAGAGGTGACGCCAGCGGTTGTGACTCTCACGCCGGGGATTGCCTGGGTGCGTAGTGACGTGGGGGCGCGGTGGTATGGCAGCGAGGAAGCCCTGTGTGATGAGATCGTCAATGCCGTGGCGATATACACCGGGGTCGATGTCCAGGTGGGTGCGGGGCGCGGTGTGCTTGGCGCGTGGGTCGGGGCACTCTATCGCGACGCGTTGAGCGATGATGACGCGCGTGTCGAGGCGCTTGAACTGCGTCACGTCGTGCCGCTGTTTCCCACGAAGCGCAGCGAGATTGAGGACACGATCGACCAGCTCGGTGACTTTGGAGTTCATACCGTTGGCGATCTTCGCGTATTCGGCCGCGCAGCGCTGTGTCAGCGTTTCGGTGCCGCCGGAGTGGCACTCGCCCAGTTGTTGAATGACGATGACACGCCGTTCGGCTCGGCTCCTCACCGCACCCACCCCACCATTGAAGAAACTGTGCGCTGGGAGGAACCGGCGGTCAGTGTCGATACTGTGATGACCGAGCTGATGGGGCTGTCTCGCACATTTCTCACCCGCCTAGTCGATGCGCAGCTCAGTGCGCAGACGGTAACGGTGGAAGTGGTGTGGGCGGTGCCCGAGCTGGTCGCGCATCGGCTCCTGCGTGACACGGTCGCGCGGTCACGTGAGGACAAGGGGAAGGCACTGTGGCGCGATGAGCGAGGAATCCGGGTCATCCGCCACTGGGCATTGACGGACTTTCCTCGTGCGCGCGACCTCACCGACAGGATCCGATGGCAAATCAATGCCTGGCAGGATCGGCTTCGACAGCAGAAGTGGGACGTCAGTGGCGTCGATGACGGGCTTGACTGTGATGGCGATAGCGGTGTCGTCGAAGTTGTCGTACGTGCGGACGACATGGTCGCCATCGATGAGTTTTCTGCGCGGCTGTGGGGCAATCGCAGTGGAGCCGATCGGCGCGGTGAGATGACGGCGTTGCGAGTGCAGTCACTGGTGGGAGAAAACCACGTGTGTCAACCGGTTGTCAGCGGAGGATACGACCCGGTTTCGCGGGTGACGATGATGCCGTGGGGGCGAGGAGAACGTGAACAGCCGGCCGAGACCGCCACCGCGCTGCCCTCGACATCGGTGCGCACCACCTTGCGCCCGCATCTCACCCGCGCGTGGAGTGGCGGGATTGAGGGGGAAGCCCCATCCCTCGTATGCGAACGCGGGATTCCGGTGCGGATACTCAGTGCCTCGACCGAGACCGTCAGTGTCACGCCCGAGGGGAGACTGAGTGCCCGCGCGGCAGCGCTCGAGTGGAGTGCGGCACAGAAAAATGCAGCAGTAGAAGACACCCCTGTAGCGAGTGCGGCAGCAGAGAACGAAGCGGAGGCACGCCATCTCCTCTCATCGTGGGGGGCTCCACCGTGGGGTTCTCAGCCGCGGTCGGTGAGGATTACCAGCACGCGCGGCCCGTGGGTGATTTGTGGTCGATGGTGGGAAAGTGGCGAGGCTAGCGATCACCCCAGTGGCGGTGGCGACTCACAAACTGACCCGCACGGTGCCCGTGCATGGCTGATGGTGGACGTCGAATCTGCACCTCAGCCACTGC
>JAEZVQ010000137.1 GCA_023420745.1 Actinomycetes bacterium | reverse complement strand
AGTTTGCGCCGTCCTCGACGAATGAGGATCTGGTCACCGGCAAGCAGATCTGCCTTGGTCAGCGGCGCGTCCTCGTCCTCGACCTTGACGTTATTGACATAGGCACCACCCGACGCCACCGTGCGGCGTGCCGCGGCGCGACCCGACTCCAAGCCGGTGGCGAGAAGCGCGTCGACGATCGTCGACTCGCCGAGGATGATCTCTCCCGACGGAAGCTGACCCGTAGCCGCCGTCAGCGTCGAACCGTCGACAGCACAGAGGTCGCCTGCCCCCCACAGTGCCTCGGTGGCCGCAAGCACCTTCGCCAGCTCCTCGTCGCCATGCACCAGGCGCGTCACTTCGCGAGCGAGCGTGCGCTGTGCTTCACGACGATGAGGTTCGTCCTCCACAGCCTTGCTCAACCGCTCAATTTCGTCGCGATCGAGGAAGGTAAAGACTTTGAGGAATCGCACCACGTCCGCGTCCTCGACGCCCAGCCAGAACTGGTAGAAATCGTAAGGCGAGAACATGTGCGGATTGAGCCAAATCGCCCCGCCTTCCGACTTGCCAAATTTCGTTCCGTCAGCTTTCGTGATCAGCGGTGTCGTCATCACGTGCACAGATGCGCCTTCGCGCCGGTGAATGAGGTCCATCCCGCCGACGAGATTGCCCCACTGGTCGTCGCCACCGGTTTCGAGCGTGCACCCGTAGCGCCGATACAGCTGGTAGAAGTCGTTAGCTTGGAGAATTTGGTAGGAGAACTCGGTGTAGGAGATCCCCTCTTTGGAATTCAGGCGACGCGAGACCGCTTCCTTGCCGAGCATGGTGCCAAGTCGGAAATATTTTCCGAGGTCGCGCAACAAGTCGATGGCGGAAAGCTCGTCGGTCCAGTCGAGGTTATTGACCATGATGGCCGCGTTGTCGCCCTCGAAATCGAGGAATCGTGAGATCTGTTCACGCAGGCGCTCAACCCACCCGGCGACGACGTCGCGCGGTTGGAGGGTGCGCTCCCCCGACATCCTCGGGTCACCGATGAGCCCCGTGGCTCCCCCGACAAGGGCGATCGGTCGGTGCCCCGCATTTTGCAGGTGGCGCATCACGATCAGTTGAACGAGGTGACCGTGGTGAAGGGATGGTGCCGTCGGATCAAAACCGCAATAGAACGTCACCGACCCACCGTTGAGGGCTGCGCGCAGCGCATCGAGATCGGTGTGTTGGCGAATCAGTCCTCGCCATTGCAGTTCATCAATGAGATCAGACATGACCTACTCCCTGAGTATTGTCCCCGACGTCGTGTCGGCCAGCAGTCATGACGATACGGCACTTGGGCGCACTCGTCATAGTCGCGGGATATGACAGCCGTTCTTCTGCGGTTTCCGGACGCTGCGAACCGCGGGTTCCCGTCACGCGTTCGCCGGTGTGGATGGGCGAACTGGCGTGGACGTGAAGGATCGCAAGCGCGAGAGAGTCTCGCGTGCCTGTGCCATTTGTTCACGCACTCGGATTGGCGCGGTTCCTCCGCGACTTTCCCGCGCGGCGGCAGACCCCTCGGCCGTGAGCACGCGCCGCACCTCGGGGGTAAGTCGGTGATCGATGGCGAGAAATTCCTCGTCGTTAAGCTCCCACAGTTCACGCCTGGTTGATTCGGCGAGAGCGACGCAGCGACCGGCAATCTCGTGAGCCTCGCGGAAGGCTACGCCATGTTTGACCAGCCATTCGGCGAGGTCGGTGGCAAGAGCGAATCCGAGGGGTGCCAGTGACGCCATGCGTTCGGTGTGAATCGTGCAGGTGTCGATCATTCCGGTCATTGCGGGAAGGAGGACGTCGAGGGTGTCGATCTGGTCGAAAACCGGTTCTTTGTCTTCTTGAAGATCGCGATCGTAGGCGAGTGGAAGCCCCTTGAGCACGGCGAGCAGCGCACCGAGGTCACCAATCATCCGCCCCGCTTTCCCCCGCGCGAGTTCGGCAATATCGGGGTTTTTCTTCTGCGGCATAATCGACGACCCGGTGGAGAATGCGTCGTCGAGGGTGACGTAGCCAAACTCAACTGTGTTCCAGATGATGATTTCTTCAGCGAGGCGCGAGAGATTAATCCCAATCATCGTCATAATCCAGGCAAACTCAGCGACGACGTCACGTGCCGAGGTGGCGTCGATGGAGTTCTCGGTGGTGGTGTCGAATCCGAGTTCTTCAGCGATGCGCTGCGCGTCCATGTCCAGGGTGTTGCCCGCCAATGCGCCAGCTCCGTAGGGGCTGAGTGCCGCGCGCCGATCCCAGTCGGTGAGGCGATCGATGTCGCGCAGGAGCGGCCATACGTGCGCCATCATGTGGTGGGAGATGAGGACTGGCTGTGCGTGTTGCATGTGTGTGCGACCGGGCATGACGGCGTCGCCGACGTGCTCAGCTTGCCGCATGATCGCCGCGGCGAGGTCGAGGACGCGACCACCGATGTGGCGTGCCTCGTCACGCAGGTACATGCGGATCAGGGTGGCGATTTGATCGTTTCGGGATCGACCGGCGCGCAGTTTTCCTCCAAGGTGTGCGCCAGCGCGGTCGAGTAGCCCGCGTTCCAGCGCCGTGTGGACGTCTTCATCCGCGGGTGTGGGGGTGAAAGATCCCGAGATCACGTCGTGTTCCAAGGCGTCGAGGGAGGCGATCATCTGGTCGAGTTCACCGTCGGACAGCAACCCCACGCGGGCGAGTTCGCGAGCATGTGCTCTCGATCCGGCGATGTCGACGCGAGCGAGGCGCCAGTCGAAATGCGTGGACACGCTGAGTGCAGCCAGAGCCTGTGACGGCGCTCCAGCGAAACGACCTCCCCACAAACTGACCCGCTGATTTGGCGTCGGTGTGTCAACCACTGTTGTTCTCCCCTTGCTCCTCTGATCCTCGTGGTCTGCCTACAACCCCCACCCCCATGGCTCTGGCTTGG
>JAEZVQ010000125.1 GCA_023420745.1 Actinomycetes bacterium | reverse complement strand
CGATTCACCGAACGCACCCGCGCACTCATTGCCCAGTACGATGCCTTTTCGCCCGCACAACTCAGCGACGACCATCACGTCAACGGTGCGCTAACAATCGGAGAAAACATCGGCGACCTCGGCGGTTTGACCATCGCGTGGAAGGCATACCTGCTCGCGCTGCGCGAACGCGGAATTGACAACCCTGACGACGACACGCACGAGGGACTCACCGGTGCTGAACAGTTCTTCTACTCCTGGGCGAAAGCGTGGAGGTCGAAAGCACGCGACGAATACGCCATCCAGTTGCTCACCGTCGACCCGCACTCCCCCGCAGAATTCCGCTGCAACGGCGTGGTGCGCAACCTTGCGCTGTTCCACGACACGTTCCACACTGCACCCGGTGACGGGATGTGGCTTGCCCCTGAGGATCGAGTCTCCATCTGGTAGACCGCGCCTCAACGCATCGCACGCCACACCCGTGTAATCTGGAAGTAATACGCGCCCTCGCCCGCGAATTGTCGTGAGCGAGGGCGCGACGATCGCACGCGCACCACCCGCACGATGGATGCGCTCCACTTGTGTGCCAACGGCGCACCCGATAGGAAGGTGTCAGGACTGAGATGCCCGGACTCAACCTCACCCAAGACGAAGCACAGGAACGCTCCTCGCTGATCACCGTCTACCACTACGATGTCGAACTCGACCTCAGCGGCGACAACCGGACGTTTAGGTCACGTACGACCGTTGATTTCGATGCGAGTGCCGGCGCCTCATCATTCATTGATCTCATCGCCGAAGACATTCACGCAATCACACTCAACGGAGAAAGTCTCGACACTGACTGCTACGCAGACGGTCGCATCCCCCTGTCGAACCTCGCTGAACGCAACCGCCTCATCGTCGACGCGACCTGCCTCTACATGCACACGGGTGAAGGATTGCACCGCTTCACCGACCCGGCTGACGGACTGGACTACTGCTACTCGCAGTTTGAAGTGCCAGACTCGCGTCGCGTCTTCACCGTTTTCGAACAGCCCGACATGAAAGCGCAGTTCACTTTCCATGTCACCACCCCGCGCGAATGGACAGTGTTCTCAAACTCTCCCACACCATCGCCCACACCGGTCGATGCGGCACGTCATCGTTTTGATTTCTCAGCTTCCGAACAAATTTCGTCCTATATCACCGCCATTGTCGCCGGCCCCTACGTTGGGGCGACCGGCACGCTCACTTCCTCTGACGGGCGCGAAATCCCCCTCGGCGTCTACTGCCGTCAATCCCTCATCGAACACCTCGACGCCGACTGGGTGATGGACGTGACGCGTGCGGGCTTCGCGTTCTTTGAACGCGAATACAACCGCCCCTACCCGTTCCGCAAGTACGACCAGATTTTCGTTCCGGAATACAACGCGGGTGCAATGGAAAACGCCGGGTGTGTCACGTTCCGCGACGAATACATTTTCCGGTCGCGCCCCACCGCCAACCAGCTCGAAGCCCTCGCGAATACCGTGCTGCACGAGCTTGCCCACATGTGGTTTGGTGACCTCGTCACCATGAAATGGTGGAACGATCTGTGGCTCAATGAATCGTTTGCCGAGTTCATGTCGCACCTCGCCCTCGCCGAGGGCACTGAGGAATGGACATCGGCGTGGACGGGGTTCATGGCACGCAAAGCGTGGGGGCTCAACCAGGATCAGTTGCCCTCGACTCACCCGATTGTCGCACCGATTCGCGACCTCGAAGACGTCGAAGTGAACTTCGACGGCATCACCTACGCAAAAGGTGCTGCCGTGTTGCGCCAGCTTGTCAGCTACGTCGGTCGCGACAACTTCTTCACCGCACTTCACCGTTACTTCGAGCAGCATGCGTGGGCGAATACCACGCTTGCTGACCTGATGCGCGAGCTAGAAACCGCGTCAGGACGCGACCTCACCGCGTGGTCATCAGTGTGGCTAGAAGAAGCCGGCGTCACCGTGCTTCGCCCCGATGTCACGGTCAATGACGACGGCACCATTGCTGAACTTGCCGTCATCCAGGAGTCGTTCACCCCGGGGTCATCGCTTCGCCCACACCGCCTCGCTGTTGCCGGCTACAGCCTTATCGACGACCGCATCGAACGGGTCTTCCATGAGGAACTCGACGTTGACGGAGCGCGTACGCCGGTCACCGCTGCCACCGGCACTACCCGACCGGATCTCATCCTCGTCAACGACGGTGACCTCGCCTACGCGAAAATCCGCCTCGATGAGGACTCTCTCGCTTTTGCCACCACGAATATTGCCAAGTTCCCCGATTCGCTGACCCGCTCGATTATCCTCGCTTCCGCGTGGGATATGGTGCGTGACGCAGAACTCGCCGCCGCAACCTACTGTGACCTCGTGCTGTCGGCACTGACCCGTGAAAGCGATATCACGCTGTTCAACCTGTGGTTGCGCCAACTGGGTATGGCACTCACACTCTACCTGCCCACTGACGAACTCGACACGGTACGAGCCTCGGTAGGTGAGCGTCTCATCATTATGGCGCGCGCAGCCAGCGCCGGTTCCGATCAGCAGCGCCTCCTCGTCACCGCAGCAAGCCAGCGGGCGACCACCGACGCGCAACTCGATGCCATCGAGGCGCTGTGGCGCGGCGACGATACGCTGATGGGCTTGGATATGGATGTCGATCTGCGCTGGTCGTTGCTCGTCGACCTCGCCGCCGCAGGGCGTGTTGGCGAAGCTGAGATTGAGGCGATGCTGGAAGAAGACTCCACTCTCACCGGTCACCAACGCGCTCGCCAGGCACGTGCAGCGATCCCCGAACAGGAGAACAAAGACCGCGTCTACCGCCAGATCCTTAGCGACTCCACGCTGTCGAATGACGACCGCATTGCGGCGGGACGCGGATACTGGGCGAATGTCGCCTCGCACCCGCAGATGCATCGCGAACACGTCGCGATCTTCTTCGATTCCCTGCTCGACATCTGGCAGTCGCAGACGTCGCACACCGCACAGGACATGGTTGCCCTCGGTTCACCGACGATATTGACCGGCCGTCTCGACGATGTGGACGTCGTCGCCTGCGGGCAGCAGTGGCTGGCCGAGAACGTAGATGCGCCTGCCGGGTTGCGCCGCCTCGTCAGCGAGGAGGTCGCCGATGCTGAGCGCGCCCAGCGGGTTCAGCGCGTGCGTCGATGACATGACCCGCGGGTAATGCCGCACGGTCGATGCCGCGACACGAGTATCAGTCCTCGTGTCGCGGCATCAACATATTGTGGGCTCTCAATGCTGGGGCATCAGATGTGCGAAGCGTGCGATCATCGCGTCGTCGAGTTCCTCGACGGTGACCTCGCGACCATCGCTGTCACCCAGTGGAACCTGCCAGTTTGGGTATTCGCGGTGTGTGCCGGGGAAGTTCTGCGGGCGTGCCTCCCCAGTCACGTCAACGAGGGACACCCCGAGTAGCCGTGACGGGGTGCGAGCTGCGTACTGGTAGAGCGCACGCACCATCTGAGAATCGTCATCGAGCTCCTCGCGGGAAGCGATGCCGTATTCGACAAGGCGGTTTTTCATCCCCGTGATTTCACTGTCCAGTGCTGCCTCAACGTCGTCGCGTGAGTCGACGAGAAGACCGAGTTCGGCACGGATATCAACCTGGACTCCACGCAGATACCCCAGCGTCGGCGGAAGGTCGTGAGTATTGACCGCAGTGAGGACGTCGCGGCGATAGTGGTCGGCGTGCAGCGGCGTTCCATCCGCCTCGCGTTCAAACCACAGGATCGAGGTTCCCAGCACTCCACGCTGCGCAAGGTAGCTGCGCACCCACGGTTCGACTGTTCCCAAATCCTCACCAATGACCACCGCACCGTGGCGCTGAGCCTCGAGAAGCAACACCCCGACCATCGCCTCATGATCGTAGGACACGTAGGCTCCCTCGTTGGCACCACACCCTCGAGGAATCCACCACAGTCGAAACATCCCGAGGATATGGTCGATCCGCACTGCACCACAGTGGCTGAGGCAGGCGCGCACGACGTCTCGAAGAGCACGGTAGCCAGTGGCTGCGAGCGTTGCCGGATTCCACGGTGGCTGTGACCAATCCTGCCCCTGCTGGGAATACATATCCGGGGGAGCTCCCACACTCATGTCACGAGCAAATAGCTCGGGGTTCGCCCATGTGTCGGCGCCGAAAGGATGGACACCGACGGCGAGATCCGCCATCACCCCGATGTCCATTCCCGCATCACGCGCACGCCGCTGGGCCTCGCCGAGCTGAGTATCCGCAACCCACTGAAGCCACATGTGGAAGCGCACGTCATCAGCATGTACGCACTCAAAGTCGCGTACCTCGCTGCTGGAGGCATCCGCCCATACGCCACGAAGCGGCATCCCGTGGTGTTCGACGAGCGCACTCCACAGGGCAAATCGGCGCAGTGCCTCACCTCGACTGGCGATAAAATCGGCGAACTCGCGGGCACGCTCCCCCGCCAACCCATGGCGGAAAATGGTACGCAGCGCCTCGCGTTTGGCGCTCCACACCTGGTCGCGATCAATCAGCCCCGCCTGGTCAGTCTGCTCACGAAGCGACAGTTCGTGACACTCGCGCACGAATAGCTGCGCGGAGGGAGCGAGCTCGCGCAGCTCCGGAATCTCGTCCGGGGCGATGTAGATCGGTGCGAGGAATTGTCGTGTCACCGGAAGATAGGGCGACGCTTCAATGGGGAAGACGGGCGCACACGCGTGGAGCGGGTTGATGAGGTGGAAGTCTGCGCCATGTCGAGCAAAACGCTCGTTCATGTCGGCGAGTACCCGCAAATCCCCCATCCCCCAGCATTGCGCTGAGCGTACGGAATAC
>JAEZVQ010000112.1 GCA_023420745.1 Actinomycetes bacterium | reverse complement strand
GTGTAGAGCTCGGGGTCGGACCACAGGGTGAATGCGTCATCGAGATCCGCTTCGGTGATGGCACGCAGTTCGAGGCGCGACGACATCATCACAGCTTGCATGCTGCTCGCCTCCTTCTCATTTCGAGAAAACTCTCGTTCGTCTCGTCGTTGACAGCTAACACTGCGGGCGACTCCAACGTCGACGAAGACGGAGTCGCCCGGTGAATTTTCCCCCATACTTTAGCAATCGTTGCCGCGTGGTGGCGCTCATGCCGCTGCGCGCGTCGCATTCTCGACGCGATTGCGAGATTGCGATCACAGCACTGTCGTCACCGAGGCGCTTGCCAAAGCCGCGACACATCCTCCCCCAATAAGGTATCTTGATATCGAGAGATTCTGGTGTGACGGCACACCTCGACGGGCGCACCGCCGCCCCCGACCGAGAGGAATGACCCGCGATGTCTCCAATCATCTACACCCACACGGACGAAGCGCCGATGCTCGCCACCTACTCGCTACTCCCAATCGTGCGCAGTTTTTCCCGCGCGGCGGGCGTCGAGGTCGTCACCCGGGATATTTCACTCGCCGGCCGAATCCTCGCCGCATTTTCTGACCTCCTCCCCGAGGATCAGCGCACCTCGGACGCGCTGGCTGAGCTTGGCTCGCTCACTCAGGAACCGAGTGCGAATATCATCAAGTTGCCCAATATTTCCGCGTCAATCCCTCAGCTCAAGGCAGCAATCGCGGAACTTCAATCGCACGGATTCTCCCTGCCCGATTACCCGGATTCGCCGGCCAGCGACGAGGAATGTGACATTAAGGCTCGCTACGACCAGGTGAAAGGCTCGGCAGTGAACCCGGTGCTGCGCGAGGGTAACTCTGATCGCCGTGCGCCGCAGGCGGTGAAGAACTTTGCCCGCTCCCACCCGCACCGCATGGGCGCGTGGGCACCGGAGTCGAAAACTCGCGTGGCAACAATGGGGCACGATGATTTTGCGTCAAACGAGCAATCGGTGACGATGCCGGCGGCCGATTCGCTGACAATTCGGCTGCGCGGAGAAGACGGCTCGACAACAATTTTGCGTGACCATCTCGCCGTAGAAGAAGGTGAGATTGTCGATGCGACGCTCATGTCAGCACGCGCCCTCGACGAGTTCTTGCGCGAGCAGATCGCAGCAGCGAAAGCGGATGACGTGCTGTTTTCTATCCACCTCAAAGCCACCATGATGAAAGTGTCGGATCCGGTGATTTTCGGTCACGTCGTCACCGCATTCTTCGCTGATGTTTTCGACCGTTTCGGTGAGCGTCTTGCCGCCGCCGGGGTGCGTGCAGATGACGGGCTTGGAGCCATTTTCGCTGCTCTCGATGCGGGGAAAGTTGAAGGATCCGAGGAGATTCGCGCTGCTTTCGACGAGGCATTGGCCCGCGGCCCGCGTCTGGCTATGGTCAACTCTGATCGCGGGATCACGAACCTTCACGTCCCCTCGGACGTCATTATCGACGCCTCGATGCCGGCAATGATCCGCACTTCCGGTCACATGTGGGGTCCTGACGGCGAAGAAGCCGATACGCTCGCCGTCATTCCCGATTCCTCGTACGCCGGTGTTTACCAGGCGGTCATCGAGGATTGCCAGCGTCACGGCGCTTTCGACCCGGTCACGATGGGCTCGGTGTCGAACGTCGGGTTGATGGCGAAGAAGGCCGAAGAGTACGGCTCGCACGATAAGACTTTCGTTATCGACCGTCCCGGCATTGTCGAAGTGGTGAACTGTGCGGGCGAGGTGCTGACTTCGCACACCGTCGAGACGGGAGATATCTGGCGTGCCTGCCAGACCAAGGATGCTCCGGTTCGCGATTGGGTGCGCCTGGCGGTCGAACGCGCACGCCTGTCTCACACGCCGGCGGTATTCTGGCTCGACGAAAAGCGTGCCCACGACCGGGCGCTGATTGACAAAGTGACGCGTTACCTCGCCGACCACGATACCGAGGGGCTGGAAATCTCTATCATGTCGCCGGTCGAGGCCACTCGCCACGCGGTGGAGCGTCTGCGTCGCGGTGAGGACACGATTTCTGTGACGGGGAATGTGTTGCGTGACTACAACACGGATTTGTTCCCGATTCTCGAGGTGGGAACATCGGCGAAGATGCTGTCGGTGGTGCCGCTGATGCGCGGTGGCGGACTGTTTGAAACCGGTGCCGGAGGTTCCGCTCCAAAACACGTGCAGCAGCTACTGTCCGATAACTACTTGCGTTGGGATTCCCTCGGCGAATTCCTGGCAATCGCAGAATCGCTGCGCCACCTCGCTCGCGTTGAGAATGTTCCCGCCGCGCAAGTGCTCGCCGACACGCTCGACGAGGCAACAGAGCGAGTACTCAACGAAGGGAAGTCGCCGCAACGTCGACTTGGTTCGATCGACAACCGTGGTTCGCACGTGTGGTTAGCGACATTTTGGGCCGAAGCCCTCGCGGCTCAAACAGTGGATTCGTCACTGGCTGAGCGTTTCACGCCGGTCGCAAAGGCTCTGCGTGAGGGGGTTGAAGGTTTTGATGCCACTCTCATCGCTGAACAGGGGCACGCAGTATCAATCGGCGGCTACTACCATCCGGATCCGCAACTGACCGCCCAGGTGATGCGTCCGTGTGCGGAGTTCAACGCAATCATTGATAGCCTCTGACGGTGGCGGCGCCGCGACATTTCACGAGCCGCCTATTCGCTGAAGCACAGACGTCACGATGTGATGGAAGGAGGGGAACAATGGCCTCTCCTTCCATTGTTTTTCCCGAGAAATGTGGTGTTAACCAGGCAATTGCGGTGCTGTCGCCGTCGATGGCTGCTCCGGCAATCGGCCCGGAGGTTCATGAGCAGGCGATCGCCCGGCTACGCGAACTGACCGACCGTGAAGTCGTAGAGTTCCCAACAACTCGTCAGTTCGGCGCGTCAGCGGCAGATCGCGCACGCGACATCACGGCGGCGTTTTGCGACCCGAATATCGGTGCCGTCATTGCGACCGTTGGGGGAATGGACGAGATTATGGTGATCTCGCACCTCGACCCTGCGGTTCTCGCTGCGCATCCAACAACGTTTCTTGGCTACTCGGACAATACGAATCTATCGAATCTTTTGTGGTGTGCCGGAGTGGGAAGCTTTTACGGGGGCTCCACCCAAGTTCACCTCGGTGCCGGGCCGGAAGTTGACCGCGAGCACGCGTCGTCTCTTCTCGCGGCGGTGATTGAGGGTGGGCGTTTGGAACTCACCGTACCGCCCACCAGCGAAGATTTCGGTGTTGATTGGCAGGATCCGCGAGCCTTGACCGAAACGGGGGTGCGTTATCCGACACCGCTGTGCCGCTGGTCTGGCCCGGAACAGGAGGTGAGCGGTCACACGTGGGGCGGTTGTATTCAAGTTCTGACCCAGATACTCATCGCCGGACAATTCACTCTCGATTGTCGCCTCGATGATGCGATCCTGCTGCTTGAAAACTCTGAAGGGCTCATCGCCCCAGAAGACTACCGCGACATATTACGCGCACTCGGTGAGCGAGGAATGCTGGCACGTGTCGCCGGGGTGATGTTCGCACTCACCCCCACATCACGGCTCGACTACACGGCAGATGACGCAACTCGCACGGCGTATCGAGATGCTCTCGACGACCTCACGCACTCAATCGTCAACCGTTACAACCCGGATGCGGTGGTGTGCTCCGGTGTGCCGTTTGGGCACACCCGCCCGCAGTGGATCGTCCCGTATGGTGGCGAAATCACTCTCGACGGTGTTCATCGCCGTGCGTGGGCACGATACTGATCGAGCGATGATGGGGTGTCTGCCCACTGCCTCGGCGAGCGTGGCGCGGGCGTTCTTTTTTCTTTCTGCGAACAAGTGTCCAGATAAATACAAGAATCAATAGGACAATCACGGCTGCCGATAGCGCCATCCAGGGGCGAAATATCGTGGGCTGGTGGTCGCTTTGCGCGTCATCAACTTCAGGGTCGTAGGGTGCTCTTTCAGCGTGAACCAACAGCCTGTGGGTGTTGATGCCGTAGGGGGTGCAGGTAATCAGGGTGACGAGGTCTTTTCCTTCAATCGGTAATAAGGAATCCGTCTGTGTTGGGATGACCACTTCTTCGCTGGTCACCACATATTTGAGTTTTTCGCCGGCCACAAAAATGTAGATCGCATCTCCCTGTTTTAACTTCGGGAGATTGTCGAACATCGTCGCGTTGGACAGTCCTGAATGCCCTGTCAGCACCGCGTGAGTTCCTTCGCCTCCGACGGGGAGCGAGGAGCCAAAGAGATGCCCCACGCCTTTTTGGAGTTCTTCTTCGTAAGTGCCGTGGTAGATCGGTAAAGAAACGTCGATCGAGGGGATTTTTACTGAACCGATCATGTGGTCGGTGTAATCCAAATAGGTCAGGTACTCGCGATACAGCTTGGTGTTCGGTGCGACTCGCTGCAGGAACGGGTCAAGAATCGGCCCGGAATGAAGTTGGAGGTTATATTGTCGCGCGGCTTCGATATCGGCGGCGTTGCGCGCGGGGTCATTTGTTTGCGCGAGTTTTTCGTTTTCGATCACCGCTTGACGCTGCGATGCGTTCATAATCAGCGTGGCGGTAATGGGGTATGCCATCGAAGTGATGCCCGCGAGAAGCAGGAGGACGGCGAGGATGCGTCCGAACCGACCTTGAGTGACCCGCTGAGTTCCCACACGTTCTCCCAATGATTTGACAAGACGTGAAGAGGTGGAGG
>JAEZVQ010000111.1 GCA_023420745.1 Actinomycetes bacterium | reverse complement strand
AATCCCGTGGGAATCCCCGCGGAGGAGACCACAGTACAGCAGCCGGCACCTGAGCAGCCCGCTCCCCAGCAGCCTCCGCAGCTATCGGAACCCCAGCCAGCGCAACCTCAACTGCCGGGATCAGTAGACGACATGAGTTCCGACTCGGAGGATACTCCGAGCGATTCCGGCGCTGGAGGTCATCAGTGAGTGCTCGTGGTTATGACGCGGCGGGAGTGGAACGCGCCACCCGTGACCTGTTGCGAGCCATCGGCGAGGATCCCGACCGTGATGGTTTGCTCGACACGCCAGCGCGGATGGCGCGCGCTTGGGCGGAGCTCGTCGGCGGGCTGAACGAGGATCCATCGCGCCACCTCGACACGCTGTTCGATGTCGACACCGACGAGCTCGTCCTCGTCCGCGATATCGACTTCCATTCCGTGTGCGAACACCACCTTCTCCCGTTCTACGGGCGAGCCCACGTCGCCTATATTCCCGCGGGCGGGAAGGTCGTGGGGCTGTCGAAACTGGCACGCCTCGTCGAAGGCTACGCTCGGCGCCCGCAGGTGCAGGAGCGGCTCAACGGGCAGATTGCCGACGCGCTCGACGCCAAACTCCAGCCACAGGGCGTGGCGGTCGTCATTGAAGCGGAGCATATGTGTATGACCATGCGCGGAGTGCGCAAACCCGGCACTTCGACGGTGACGTCGGCGCTGCGAGGAGTAATGGCGACGAGCCCCACCCGCCAAGAAATGATGGCGCTCATCATGGGCGGGCGCCGTACGTGGTGACGATTGACGAGGTGATGACCAGCCCCACCACGGTGGTGATGGGGATCCTCAACGTCACTCCGGATTCGTTTTCTGACGGTGGTCGCTGGGCGCAAGTCGATGAGGCGCTCGACCGCGCGCAAGTGCTCATCGACCAGGGTGCGCACGTGATTGATGTCGGTGGTGAGTCGACGCGTCCGGGATCGACCCGAATCACCTCCGGCGAGGAGCTCAATCGAATCCGCGAGGTGGTGCGCGCACTCGTCGCAGACGGGCGGATCGTCAGTGTCGACACGGTGAATTCGCGCACGGCGCGCGAAGTGGCTGACCTCGGCGTTGACATCATTAACGACGTGTCCGGAGGCTGTTGGGATCCGCAGATGATTTCCACTGTCGCCGATACTGGTGTTCACGTCATTGTGCAGCATTGGCGGGGGTTCCCCGGCACCGATGGTGAACGGCTGATGGACGTCGACGGTGTCGTCAACACGATGCTCGATGAGCTTTCCACCCAGGTCGCTCGATTCATTGACGCCGGCGTCGATCCTCAGCGCATCATTACCGACCCGGGGTTGGGCTTTGGCAAGAACGAAACGGCCTCGTGGCGTGTTCTCACCGCGGTCGACCGGCTGCGTGCCCTGGGTTATCCAGTGTTGATCGGAGCCTCGCGCAAACGCATGACGAAATCCCTCGTGGACATGGCAGATCCGCTGATTCCTGACCGGTCGACGATCGCTGTCGACAGTGACGAAGTATCGGCGGCAATCACCGCGCTCGTCGCCTCGCGCGGCGTGTGGGCGGTACGCGTCCACGAGCCACGAGCGCACCTCGCTGCGATCCGCGCAGCCACGTGCTGGCGCAAGGAATGTGCGAGGATATGAGCGTGCCGTCAGATTTCCTCGCCGATTCGGCTGTGACACCTACCGCCGACGTCATCCGGGTCCTTGGGCTCAGTGCCGTCGGGCGTCACGGTGTTTACGATGACGAGAGGGTGCGCGGTCAGCAGTTTTGCGTTGACCTGGCGATATGGGTCGATACCCGAACCGCCGCAGCGAGTGACGACCTCACGGACGCTGTCGACTATTCGCGCGTCAGTGCCGACGTTGTCGCCATCCTCAGTGGCACGCCCGTCAACCTCATTGAAACGGTTGCGGAGGATGTGGCGGCGTGCGTGCTCGCCTATGACGGGGTCGGGGCGGTTGATGTCACGGTTCACAAGCCGCAGGCACCGATGGGGGTGCCCTTTGCTGACGTGTCAATGAGTATCCGCCGCTATCGCGAGCAGAACGTGACGACTTCCACGCAACCGAAGCGCAGTGCGACGCCCACGCAGCCTGAGCAGAGCACGACGACTCCCACGCAGCCTGAGCTAAACGAGGCACCCCTCGCGCCCTCCGATCAGCCGGTGCCCGTTGCGGATTTGACGCGAGTTGAGGATGACGATCAGCGTGTCGTCGTAGCACTCGGCGCCAATCTCGGCACGGCGTGGCAGACGTTGGCGCGTGCGATTGTTGAGCTGGACGACTGCGAGGGAATCACCGTCGATGCGGTGTCGGGATTGTTCCGTACCGCGCCGCAGCTGGCTCCCGGTCAGTCGCCGCAGCCTGACTACTACAACGCGGTGGCGATTCTCAGTTGCGCTTTGAGCCCGCAGGGGCTGCTCGGTGTCCTCCACGATATTGAGGATCGTCACGGACGACAACGGCGAGAACGGTGGGGGGCTCGCACCCTCGATCTCGACATCATCACCTTTGGTGAGGTGACCAGTGACGACCCCGCACTGACGCTGCCGCACCCGCGTGCGGCGACGCGTGCTTTCGTCCTCGCGCCGTGGTGGCAAGCGGATCCTCAGGCGAAGCTGGAGGGCACCTCGCTTGCTGATCTCCTGGCAGCGCTGACGGATCAAGACATTGAGCTCGTGGCCGAGACATGGATTGATGATGCGTGCGCCGGACAGTTACCGCGAGAGCGGCGTCGCCAGCCGAAGCATCGCCTCGGTTCGCGTGGTGTCCGCGCTTCTGCACCTGCAGCGGTTCCACCGGTATCGATGGAGTCCGCGCCGGTTCCACCGCCACCGGCAATGCCGGAGCCGGATCCGGTTCATCGGCGCTGTGTTCCTCGACAGTCTGAGCCGAATCGGGAACAGCCAGCACGCGTACCTCGTCTCATTCCTGACTGGCGTCAGGCAATCGCTCCGGTATCTCGACGCATCATTGACGACGAGGACGGTGACGAGGTAGCGCCCCGGCGTGCCCTGCGTCAACGCCCGCGTGTCGAACCGGGGTTGGCAGAGTCGATACCGACGGGATTGATCCCCATCATCGGTGACGAGATGGAGATCGAACGCGACGCTGTCGTACGCCCCACAGCAACGGGCGCGATCCGCGTCGTGCGCTCACGTGCCCGTCGCGGAGATGACCAGTGACCCCACTGAAGAAACGCGTGCTGCTGGCGGTGGCTGTCCTCGCCGGCGCGATCACTGCCATCGTCGTTCGCCTACTGCTGGTGCGCGCCGTCGCCGTTGCGTCCCCCACGATTTACCTCGGAGTGCTTTTTCTCGCTGTCGCGGTGGCGCTACTCATTCTCGGTCGTCTCGTCGTCGGCTATCGTCGCGGCACCGTTGACCTCGCGCCCACTTCCGCGGCAGCGATCGCCGCTTTTGCCAACGTTGCTGCCTGGGTTGGTGCCGCATTTTCTGGAATCCTCGCGGGGATCGCCGGCGTCATGCTCAGCGTCCTCGACTACAGCTCCGCGTGGGACGGTGCTTTCGGGGCAATGATTTCCGGTGGAGGGGCTGTGGCGATGACGGTGGTCGCGGTCATCGTCGAGTGGTGGTGTCGCATCGGCGATGACGATGAGCATGGCGACCACCGTAGCCGCTATCCGCGCGGATCATCCCAACGAGCAGGAGGTTCCACCGCATGAATTCGCCCCGATCGCCGCGCCGCTCCGGATCGTCACCCCGCAATTCACGCAGTGGAAGCTCACGTGACAATCACTCTCGCTCCAGTCACACTCGTCGCTCGAGCGCACGCAATGTCGTGTCCTCGAACTCGCGTCACCGCACCGCGTCGACGTCGAATCCCCGCCATCGCAATCGTGAGAGCGGAGTTGGCCCGGTCAAACGCCAGAGTCGTCCACCGTCGAAACGCTCGCCACGCCCCCTATCGGCTCGCCTGCGCGAGCTGTGGCACAACTCGACGTGGTGGAGAATCCTCCTCCCCGTCGCCGTTCTCATCTTCTTCATCGCGGCCGGTACCGTCATCTACCGTGCTGTAACATCCGAGGAAATGGCGCAGTCGAAGCTACCCGATGGGGTTGCACAGGCGGTGGATATTGCTGAGTGTCGCGCAAACGATGTTTCGCCGACATTCGTCGGTCACAGTGCGACGATCACGTCAGGATCGGCGTGGAAAGCGGATCTCACGCTCACGAACAAGGGGACGAGCGACTGCGTGACCTCGGGTGCGGCCAAGGATGTCGGGCTGCTCATCACCTCGGGCAACACCACCGTCGTCAACACCGCGACCTGCGCCGATGCGGAGGCAAGGAAACCGCTGCTACTGGGTGTCGGACGATCGTGGAAGACTGTTCTGAGCTGGGACGGCACCATCTCGAGCGATTGCACCCCCGGTGAAGCCGCAAAGCCCGGAACCTACGTGGCGACACTGATCCTCGGTGGGAAACCGACGCAGGTACGCGAAACCATTGTCGTCAAGTGACGGTGACGGCTACCAGCCGACGATGTCGGGAGCCGCAGCCTGATACTGGCGTTCCAAAGCATCGACGATCAACCCTGCACGGTACGGACCAACCCCTTCGATGCTTTGGAGGTCTTCTCGTGTGGCCTCGCGCAGCTGCGGCAATGACGACCACTGAGTCGTCAAGGCTTCAATAATTGACCACGGAAGTCGCGGCACCATCGACAGGGCACGGTAGCCGCGCGGAGTAACAACACGGTCAAGGTCGGATGACTCCAACGCCGGGTGTCCGATTGATGAAGCCACCGTGGTGAGATTGACCAGCGCTTCACCGTCGAGCCCCGCGAGCGTGCGTTCAGCGTGTGCCAACCGATCGGGGCTGCGCATGTAGTCACGCATGACGAGCGCCCGCTCCGAAGCGGCCCCGCGCACGAGATCATCAATCTGGAGGGCAAGCAGACGTCCTTCCGACCCGAGTTCCTCAACGTAGCCGTTAATCTCGGAGTAGATTCGACGAATCATCTCCATCCGCTGCAGCACGATGGCGACATCGCGCAACGTTGCATTGTCGCGCTGTTCGAGGATCGTCAGCGTGGTGAGATCCTCGCCGAGGCGCTGCGAATAGCGGTCGAGAGTTGCGAGGGCGAGGTTAGCGCGGGCGAGGAGCGCTTCGGGTTCTTCGACAGTGGTGTGGAGCGTGCCAACGTAGAGGGTAATGACGCGCATTGACGCCGACAGTGACACCACTGGTACCCCTGACTGTCTCGCGACGCGCTGCGCGGTACGGTGGCGCATCCCCGATTCTGTCGTTGGGATTGAGCGGTCGGGGACAAGTTGGACGTTGGCGCGGCGAATCCTCGTCAGGTCAGAGGATACGATCACGGCGCCATCCATTTTCGCCAGTTCTCGCAAACGTGCTGCGGTACACTCGACGTCGAGTTCAAATCCTCCCGAACACATCTGCTCAATCGACTCGGGGTATCCGAGGACGATTAACGCTCCCGTGTGACCGTGCTGGATGCGTTGGAGACCCTCGCGGATCTCACTACCCGGTGCCAACGCTTTGAGCGCTTCACGCAGAAGATGCGAATCGTCGTTCACCAGCTACCCCTTTTTCCCGACTGTCGGAGGAGCACTGTGCTCCGCCACCACTATTGTGAGGGAGAAGGGGCGTTCATGGCGAGGTGGATCGCCGCAGTAAGATCAGAAACGGGGTAGATTCTCAGCCCTGGAACCCCGCGAATGTCGTCGGAGCCGGACGCGGGAATAATGGCGCGGGTGAAACCAAGTCGCGCGGCTTCGCTCAGCCGACGCTGAACCCCCGAGGTGGCGCGGATTTCTCCTGTCAGTCCTACTT
>JAEZVQ010000080.1 GCA_023420745.1 Actinomycetes bacterium | reverse complement strand
GCGTCAACCCGCGCGAATTCGACCCGGCGATCCGCCGTCATACCTCCCGTATTTTTGCCGCGACAAAGACCGGCGAGTGGGAGATCGACGGCGACGCGGTGGTGCTCCCCGGCATTGACGTCGACGGCGCCCCGGTGCGGCTCGTCGGCGACCAATACCAGCTGCGCACCGTCGTTGACGCTGCCGACGGGCAGGAGGCGAGCGTGCTCGGCAACGGCTCGATCGTCGTGCTCGACACGCAGCTAACCGAGGAACTCGAAGCCGAAGGATATGCGCGAGACGTCGTGCGTGCGGTTCAAGACGAGCGCAAGAACGCGGGGCTGCACGTTGCCGATCGCATTGTGCTGACACTCACCGTCCCCGCCGGTTCTCTCGCCGCCGTCACCGCGCACCGAGAGATGATCGAAGCCGAAACCCTCGCCGTCGAGATGAACGTGAGCGAAGGTGAGGCTCTCGCCGTCACCGTGGAGAAGCGCTCGTGAGCGACACCGGCACATTCGACGATCTCAACGCGGATCACCTCGACCACCTTGATGACCGTGGCGATCTCGACGACAGCGTGCAGTGGCTCGACGAGCCGATGACTGCGCAAGAACGCGCCGAAACCATGGTTGATCGAGACGTATCCGCCGAGCTATCCCAGGTCATGGAGGGGCTGCGGATGTCCCGTTTCGACGATAGCGAGGATGACTCGCATGCCGATGTGTCCGCGCGCACCAGCCGCAGTGATGCCGAACGCTACCTCCAGCTCGAACACGACATTCTCGCGCGAGTTCCCGAACACCACGTACAGCCGAGCCTCGAACGGATCCAGATGGCGATGTCGATCCTCGGCGACCCGCAGCGCAGCTACCGTAGTGTGCATATCACCGGCACGAATGGGAAAACTTCGACCGCGCGGATGATTTCCGCACTCCTCACCCAGTCGGGGAGGAAGGTCGGTCGCTACACCAGTCCGCACCTGACGCAGATGCGTGAACGGATCTGCATTGACGACGAGCCGGTGTCGATCCCACAGTTCACGGCAATGGTCGACGACGTGGCACCCTACATCGATATCGTCGACCGCTACAGTCGCGATCACGGTGGCGTGCGGATGTCGTTTTTTGAAGTGCTGACAGTGGTGGCACTCGCCGGATTTGCTGACGTACCCGTTGACGTGGCTGTGATCGAAGTCGGGATGGGTGGGCGATGGGACGCTACCAACGTCATTGATGCGCAGGTCGTCGTCCTCACCCCGATTGCACGCGATCACGAGCGGTGGCTCGGTGCGGATGTGGTCGACATTGCTCGCGAAAAAGTCGGGATCATTAGCGAAGGCGCCACAGTGATCTGTGCGGAACAGGATCCCGAGGTGCTTGAGGTGATCGAGCAGGCATGTCGCGAGAAGGACGCGCAGTTGCGGCTGCTCGGGCGCGACATCGACATCGTCGACCGGCGCGTCGCCGTCGGCGGGCAGATGATTAGCGTCCAGACACTCGCCGCCACCTATTCGGACGTCTACGTGCCGTTACTCGGTCCGCACCAGGCGACGAACGCTGCGCTAGCCATCGCTGCCGTCGAAGCGTTCAACTCTGGTCGCGTCCTCGACGTCGATATTGTCGAGGATGGGATGCGCCACGCCACCTCGCCGGGGCGTCTCGAAGTGGTGCGCACCTCACCGTCCATCGTGGTCGATGCAGCGCACAACCCGCACGGTGCCGAGGCACTGCGGACAGCATTGGAAGACTCCTTCGACTACACCAGTGTCGTCGGCGTGTTCTCGGCAATGGCGGATAAGGACGTCGAAGCGGTACTCACCGCGATGGAGCCCGTCCTCGACCACCTCGTCGTCACCGCGTTGGATTCGACGCGTGCGATGGAGCTCGATGACCTCGCTGAGATCGCACGTGATGTCTTTGGCGAGGATCGGGTCGACGTCGAGCGCCACCTGGTCGACGCCATTGACCGCGCCGTCGAACGCTCGGACGCGATGGCGGAAACAGCGCAGTCGGCGGGGGTTGTGATCTTCGGGTCGGTGGTGCTTGCCGGTGCCGCGCGCGACCTCATTGGAGGTCACCACCACGGGTGACGTGCGCCACGTTGGAGCGTAGAATGGCGGTGTTTGCGGCAGCGTTGCGTCGATGGTGACGCGGCGTAGCCGACACCTCAACTGCGATGGGAGATCGTGATGAAGAAGCTCATCAACGACGTGCATGACGTCGTCACCGAATCCATTGACGGCTTCGTGATGGCACACCCCGAGGTAGTGGCGCTCAACTCCGAGCCGTTGGTAGTGGTGCGAGCGCATGCGAAAGATAGCGGCAAAGTCGGGGTGATTTCCGGTGGCGGCTCCGGTCATGAACCGCTCCACGCCGGCTATGTCGGGTACGGGATGCTCGACGCCGCTGTTCCCGGCGCGGTGTTCACCTCGCCGACTCCCGATCCAATCGTCGAGGCGACACGGCTGGCTCACCGTGGAGCCGGGGTGATTCACGTGGTGAAGAACTACACCGGTGACGTGTTGAATTTTGAAACCGCGGCGGAGCTCGCCGAAATGGACGACATTGAGGTGCGCACTGTCCTCGTCAACGACGATGTCGCCGTCGAGGATTCGCTCTACACGGCGGGTCGTCGCGGGGTGGCGGGCACATTCGTCGTCGAGAAGATCCTCGGTGCGGCTGCTGAACGCGGAGACTGCCTCGACGACGTTGAAGCTGTGGGGCGCCGTGTCAACGAAGAAACGCGGTCGATGGGGCTGGCTCTCGGGCCGTGCACCGTGCCGCACGCTGGCAAACCATCCTTTGATCTATCCGACACGGAGATCGAGATGGGGATCGGTATCCACGGGGAACCCGGCTACCGTCGTGGCGAGTGGAAACCGACCGACGCGCTCGTCGAAGAAATGTATCTGCGCGTGCGTGACGACCTCGGTGTCAGCCGCGGGCAGCGAGTCATCGCACTGGTCAACGGGATGGGTGCCACGCCGCTGAGCGAACTCTATATCGTCAACCGCCGGTTGCGTCAGCTCCTCGACGGCGACGGCGTCGTGTGCGAACGCACCCTGGTGGGCAATTTCGTCACCAGTCTCGACATGCCCGGCTGCTCGATCACGCTCACCCGCGTCGACGACGACATGCTCGAGCTGTTTGACGCGCCCGCGCTGACGGTCGGATATCGGAAAGGAATGTGAACTGGCGATGACCACACTCGACGCCGCGTGGGCGAAACGGTGGATGTGCCTGGCGCGTGACGCCGTGCAAGCTGAGCGGGCACGTTTGATTGAACTCGACCGAGAAATCGGTGACGGTGACCACGGCGAGAATATGGACCGCGGATTCCACGCGGTCGTTGACGCGATCGAGTCGGCATCGCCCACCGGGGTGGATGAGGTGTTGAAACTCGCAGCAAAGTCCCTGATGTCAACAGTGGGCGGTGCTGCCGGTCCGCTCTACGGCACCGCGTTCCTCCGCGCGGCGAAAGCCGCCGGCAATGAGGTCGATGCCAAGGCGTGGGTTGCCATGGTGACCGCAGCTCTCGAGGGCATTCAAGCGCGAGGGAAAGCGACTACCGGAGAAAAAACCATGGTCGATGCGTGGAGTGCCGCGCTCGATAATGCCCAGCAGGCCGTGGCCGACGGTGCCTCGCTGGTCGATATCCTCGCCGCCACTGCGGAGGGGGCGCGCCGAGGAGAAGAGGCGACGACCCCGATGCGAGCAACCAAAGGGCGTGCCTCCTACCTTGGGGAACGCTCGATTGGGCACGTCGATCCCGGCGCCGCATCGACAACGCTGATTCTCGCTGCCGCCCATGCCGCTGTCGAAGGGGGCGCGTGTGGCTAGTGCGAATGTCGGGCTCGTCCTCGTCTCTCATTCGCCAGACCTGGCCAGCGGGGTGCGTGAGCTCGCCGCGCAGATGGCGCCGTCGGTCACTATCGGTGTTGCCGCCGGCGACATTGACGGGGGACTGGGCACTTCCTTCGACACGGTACTCGACGTTGTTGAAGAGGCGCTCGAGCGTGGTCGCGTCGTCATCCTCACCGACATTGGATCCTCGACGATGACCGCCGAGTCCGTCCTCGAATTCCTCGACAGTGACGATGCGGTTCTCGTCGACGCACCTTTTGTCGAAGGGGCGATTGCCGCTGCCGTTGCCTGCGAACAGGGCGGGACACTCGACGACGTGGCAGGAGCAGCACGCCACGCGGCCATCCACTGGGCGGTTGCGGATAGTGAGGGTGGAGCGAATGCGCACTCGGCGTCGCCACCCGACGCCGCTGAGGCGCCCAGCGGTATTCACTGCACGGTGACGATCACTCGCAGCGACGGGCTTCACGCGCGACCTGCCGCCGTACTCGCGCGGCGCCTGGCCGAGCTGGAGGCGACGGTGCGGATCAACGGTGTCGACGCCACCTCAGTCCTCGAACTGATGGGGCTGGGGCTCGATGCCGACTGCGTCGCCACGGTTGATATCGGCGGTCCCGACGCGCAGCCCGCGTTGACGATCATCGAGGACATTGTCAACGGTCGCGAATAGAATCTCAATATCAAGATAAAACGGCTGTGAGGTCGTACACTGGAGCGTACGACCCCGTTGTGTCACGCAACTGACGCGTGAAAGGACGGACGTCAACCGTCGAGAGAAAGGACTCCGATGCCAACACCTGACCTGCTCGATGCCAATAAAGAGCATTCCCTCGTCCTCATCAAACCTGACGGGTTCGCCCGTGGTCTGACCGGCGAAGTGCTCAAACGCATCGAAGCCAAGGGCTACGTCCTCAAAGGCTTGAAGATCAAGAAAGCGAATGAAGAGCTCCTGCGCCAACACTACGTCGAACACGCGGAGAAGCACTTTTTCAAAGATCTCGTCGACTACATGTCCTCCGGTCCGCTCGTCGCCGTCGTCGTGGAGGGAGATCGCTGCATTGAGGGGGTGCGCAACCTCATGGGCAACACCAACCCCACGCTTGCCGCACCCGGGACAATCCGCGGTGACCTCGGGCGTGACTGGGGAACCGGCAACTTCGAAAACATCGTCCACGGATCCGATTCCCCAACCTC
>JAEZVQ010000014.1 GCA_023420745.1 Actinomycetes bacterium | reverse complement strand
TTCACGCACTGTGGGAAGCAGGGGTGCGAGTCCCCGACGATATCGCTGTCATCGGCTTCGACGACCTCGAATCGTCGCGCTACCTGTGCCCGCCACTGTCGTCGGTGACGCAGCCCTTCGCCGACCTTGGCTACCTCGCTGTCGATCGCCTCTTTGCTTTGATTTCTGGGGGCGAACCGAGCGAATCATCGCTGTCGCCGACGCTGCGCGTACGCGCCTCGAGTGACCCATCGCTGCTGCGCGCAGACTCCATTACGGCGCGGCGTTGAAATCCGCTGGCGTGAGGGTTCCATCGCGCAGTTTGTCGAAGAAAACGGGTGCGTAGTGCTCATCGAGTTCAACGGCACTGCCCGCGTAGGTTTCCATGTTGATCGAGCTAATCGGCGGCGCCCCAGTCAGCCCGGCGTTCGAAGCCGAACGGAAGGCGAGCACGAGGCGCCCGAGGTCAAGCGCAGAGGTATCGGGATCGGTGGTGACAGCGCGAGCTCCTGCCGAAGCGAGCGCTTTGGCTGAGCTGGGATTAATCAGCGTTGACGGGGTGAGTGCACGGTGCGCTACCGCGGAAATCACTTCGCGTTGGCGTCGTGCGCGACCGATGTCCCCCTCGGGATCGGAATAGCGCATCCGCGCAAAAGCCAATGCGGTCTTGCCATCGGTCATGTGACAGCCCGCCGTCCACGACAGTTCTGACTTTTCATCCTCGACGTCGTAGTCGAGGCAGAGCTCAACGCCGCCGACGGCGTCAACAATATTCGTCACCCCGCCCATGCCCACTTCGACAAAATGATCGACGGTGAGACCGGTGAGCTGCTCCACGGTTTGCACCAGCAGTGCTTCACCACCGAAGGAATACGACGCGTTGATCTTATTGTCGTCATAGCCGGGGATCTCCACCCACGTGTCGCGCGGGATCGACACCATCGCTGACTGCCCGTTTTCCGCGGTGTGGAGGACGATGATGGAATCGGATCGACGCCCTTCGGTGCCGTCATTGAAGGGAGAGTTATCGTCGCGCGCGTCGGAGCCCGCAATGAGATATGTCGTTCCTGGCGTATCGGCAGCACCGGAAAGCGCGGGCACATGCGTGATCTGAGACGACGCCCAGTTGATGAGCCATAGCGGCCAGGCGCAGGCAAGGACGAGGAGCAGCACCGGGATGACCAGCCAGCGTGCCCGGCGTCCCCGTCGTTTGCGAGGGCGGGAGGAACGCACCGTGGGTGGACGTGACGACGAGGGACTTGCAACGCGATTCCATCGCTGACCCGGGGGCTGAGCCCCGCGGCTCCCCTGAGATGCCCGGGCGCCTTGAACAGTGTTACGTGCGCGGTTGACGGGAGTGGGGGCTGATAGTGACCGCGAAGCTGACCTGGTTGAGGACGGGGCGTAGGACGGGGGAGGGGTGTCGCGCCGTTGGATAGGAATGGCACGCGACGCATCCGCGGAGGTGGGGGGCTGGTGCGAACCCGGATTGCGGTGACCGTCCCCAGTTGCGGGTCGAGCGTTGCGCTGTGGGCGCGTTGCGCCACCGGCGCGATCGACCATTGATACTCGCGTCACCGGGTGTCGATCATCGCGCGACTGCGGGGCGCGACGGCTCGCCTGGTTCTCCTGGTTCGTTTGGCGCGGCTGAGGCTGGCGCGGCTGAGGCTGGCGAGACTGTCCCTCGCCCGAGGTGGCGCGCGCGCCAGCTCCCGAGGGGCGGCGGCGCTTCGATGATGGGGAAAATGACGGTGGTGGTGTCGACTCGCTCATCGCTCACTCACTCGTCTCATCGCCATCATTACCGGAATCGTCCGTGCCGACCGTCTCATCCGAGGATATGGTATCGCTGGTCTCAGCGACGACGTGCCCGTGACCGTCCGCCACCCCTTCGGTGCCAGTGGCATCTTTGGCCGCAATACCGCGAGGAATCGGCTGGTCGTCGCGCAGTGCCGCCCACAGGTCGTCAGCGGAGTCAAGAGGGATCGCTCGGTTCGGATCCTCGCTCCACGCCGTGATCGGCAAGGTCGCAAAAGTGATATTGGCGTTGGAAATCCCCGACATCGAATAGGCAAGCCCGGCCGCTGTTGGCAGTTTCGACAGTGACGGCGAGGTCTTCACCGCTGCCAGCGTCGCCTTGGCGAACTCGTAGAGCGCGGGAAAATCAGTGAACAGATTCTTGCCGCGCGCTTCGTTGATAATCGCCATCATGAGCTGCTGCTGTCGTCCGATACGCGAAATATCCGACCCGTCACCGAGTGAATAGCGTGCCCGTGCGTAGGCCAACGCATTCCACGACCCGAGTTTCGTACAACCCGCCGGTAGGTCGATCCCGGCAAGTTCGTCGTAGACCGGCTCGTCAAAGCACATGCTCACCCCGCCGAGTGCGGTAATGATGCTTTCAAAACCAGCCATGTCGATGACGACGAATTCGTCGATGGTGAGATCGCTCAGGCGCTCAATGGTCTGAACCGTGCACGCCACCGCCGAACCGAGGTTGAGTTCCCAGCCCGCACCGTAGGAGAACGCGAAGTTGAACTGCCCGAAGGATTCGTACGTCGAGCTCCCGTCCGGGAGTTCGCATGACGGTAGTGTCACCATGGTGTCGCGCGGGATTGATACCACTTCCATCCTGGTGCGATCCGCAGAAATGTGAACGACGAGGGTGGTATCCGACCTCATTCCCATGTCACTCTCGCCGTCACCGAATACCGAGTTGTCGCCCTCGCGCGAATCGGTGCCAATGACGGCGATCGTTACCGGACGCCCGGAATAGTCATCGACTGGCGGGCGGGTAGTTTTGACAAATTTGTCGATGGTGACAGCGGAATTTGAAGCGCGACCCGCGAGATCGGCGTAGACGGTAGTGCAGAACACGAGCGCAAAAACCGCGAGAGAAGCACAAGTGGTGAGCAGAATTCTCATCACCGGCGAACGGTGGTTGTGGTCGCGAACGTGGCGAGGACGTGAGGTCGGTGAGTGTGCGGTCATCGCTGTTCTTCTTCCGCAGTATCGTCGCGACCGCTGTCACGGTCAGTATCGTGGTCGGGTGAAGCATCGACGTCACGATGTTCGACATTGCTCAGTGCAATTGTTCGAGCGAGTCGCGTGAGTTTGCGCTCGGTCACCGTGTCGCGACGGTAGGCGGTAACCACCGAGGAGAAGAACACCACCGTCAACCCGTAGAGGAGGAGGTCGGTGCCGCGCCCAATATTGAGAGCGAACGCCATCCACGACAAGATCCTCGGGAACAGGATGGCGACGATGGCGAAGGCGATGAATACCATCATCAGCAGCCGGCGCATCGCCAGGTGTGACGCTGATTTCACCGGTTTCAGCATGAAGTAGGCGACCACCACAATGGCGAGAACGAGCGCGCTCTTGGCAAACCACTGGGATCCGAGGATGTCAGTCAGCGCATACCATGCGGAAGTAATACTCATCACCACAGGACTTCTTCTCCCGTCACTTCATGATTAGTTCGACGAGGATATTCACTGAGTTCCACAGTGACTGCCCCTTCGACCGCGAATAGTCGGTGTAAACAATGTGAACCGGCATTTCACGCCACTTCAATCCGGTTCTCAGTAGCTGGTTGACGATTTCTGAGGCGTGCGCCATCCGGTTTTGCTCGATATGGATCTGGCTGGCCGCATCACGCCGCAGGACACGAAGACCGTTATGCGCGTCGGTGAGGCGCACCCCAGTGCGCAACCGGGTGACGAAGGCCGCCGTTTTCAGTACAAGCTTTTTCAACCATCCGGTTTCGGCTTGACCGTTGAGGAATCGCGACCCGAGGACGAATGACAGATCCTCCTCCTCAGCAGCATTGAGCATCGCCACCGCGTCCTCAACCCGATGTTGTCCGTCAGAATCGAACGTCACGATGTAGTCGGCATCGGTGGCGTTCAATACGTAGTCAATGCCGGTTTGGATCGCCGCACCCTGACCGAGGTTAATTGGGTGAGAGGCGACGTGTGCGCCGGCATTGAGGGCGTGAGTCACCGAGTCGTCGTGCGAGCCGTCGTCAACGCAGATGATATGGGGGAAAGTCCGGCGCACCTCGCGCAGCACATCGCCGACGACGCTGCCTTCGTTGTAGAGCGGGACAACGAGCCACGTGCGTTCACAGACAGTCATATTCCCCATTGTGACACCCGAGGATGCAAATCCCGCGGTGACGACAGCGCGTGATCGAGAATTTTGGGCAATGTCACGTCTGTTCGTCTGGCGACGCTCGCGGTAAAATGCGGTGGTTACACCAGTGAGACAAGAAAGGGATCACGATGGTGAAAATTGTCAGCAGCGCTGACGTTTCTGACGCTGCCTCGATTGGAGAAGGCTCCTCGATCTGGCACCTCGCCCAGGTACGCGAGGATGCGCAGATTGGCGAAAACTGCATTGTTGGTCGCGGTGCCTACATCGGAACCGGTGTGCGGATGGGCGACAACTGCAAGGTGCAAAACTACGCACTGGTCTACGAGCCGGCCGTTCTCGAAGACGGTGTCTTCATCGGACCGGCGGTGGTGTTGACAAACGACCACTACCCGCGAGCCATCAATGCTGATGGGTCGCTGAAATCCGCCCACGATTGGGAGCCTGTCGGGGTAACGATTCGCCGAGGAGCCGCCATCGGCGCGCGTTCGGTGTGTGTTGCTCCGGTGACAATTGGCGCCTGGGCGACTGTCGCTGCCGGCGCTGTCGTCGTCAAAGACGTCCCCGATTTTGCACTCGTCGCCGGTGTTCCCGCGCGTCGCATCGGCTGGGTCGGTCATGCCGGTGTCAAACTTGAAGCAATCGACGGACAGGACGGGCACTACCGTTGCCCGGTGTCTGGTCGAACCTACGTGGAAGTCAACGACAACGAACTCAGAGAGGCAAAGTAACGACGATGACTCGTGACATGATTCCCGCGGCGAAGCCGATGATTGGCGAAGACGAGATCGCTGCAGTTTCCGAAGTGCTCCGCTCCGGAATGGTGGCGCAGGGACCGCAGGTTGCCGCTTTTGAAGAAGAGTTCTCTACCCAGCTGGTCCAGGGTGCCGAGGCGATCGCCGTCAACTCCGGCACCTCCGCACTCCACATCGGTCTGCTCGCCTCCGGCATTGGTCCGGGCGACGAAGTGATCGTTCCCTCCTTCACCTTTGCGGCAACGGGCAACTCCGTCGCCATTTGCGGTGCAACCCCGGTTTTCGCCGACATCGACATCAACACGTTCTGCCTCGACCCAGCAGCCGTGGAAGCAGCGATCACCGACAAGACCAAGGCGATTATGCCGGTTCATCTCTACGGTCACCCGGCTCCGATGACTGAACTCAAAGAAATCGCCGACCGTCACGGCCTCCTCCTGTTCGAGGATGCGGCTCAGGCTCACGACGCCAGCCTCCACGGCACCAAGGTCGGGGCTTTCGGCACCTTCGCGGCGTTCTCCTTCTACCCGACGAAGAATATGACTGCTGGTGAAGGCGGCATGATTACCACCGGTGACAAGGATGTGGCGCGTAATGCCCGGCTGCTGCGTAACCAGGGGATGGAGCAGCGCTACGCCAATGAGCTCGTCGGCTTGAACAACCGCATGACCGACATCCACGCGGCGATCGGTCGCGTCCAGCTGCGCAAGCTTGCCGCCTGGACCGAGACCCGTCAGCGCAACGCGAAGTTCCTCGATGAGAACCTCGAAGGCGTCGTCGTTCCGCCGGTTGCCGACGGTGCGGTTCACGTCTACCACCAGTACACGATTCGCGTTGTCGACACCGACCGTGACCGCTTCATGCAGGCGTTGCGCGAGGAATACCAGGTTGGTTCCGGCGTGTACTATCCGATCCCGAACCACCGTTTGCCCTCACTTGCCCCGTACGCGCCCGGTGTCGAACTCCCCGTCACCGAGACGGCAGCGAAGCAGGTCGTGTCCTTGCCCGTCCACCCGGCGCTCAGCGATGACGACCTCGCCCGCATTGTTGAAGCGGTCAACGCGTGTGCGAAGGCAGGTGCGTGACCATGGCGAACCTGCGCGTCGGTGTCCTCGGCATCGGGTCGATGGGGCGCCACCACGTGCGCAACGTCCGTGAATGTGACGGGCTTGACCTCGTTGCCGTTGCCGATCCCGGTGGCGACAAATTCGGTGTTGCGGGTGACCTCGATGTGCTCCCCGATGTCGAATCGCTGATCGCAGTCGGGCTGGACGCTGCCGTTGTCGCTGTCCCCACCGCATTCCATGCCGATGCCGCGTTGAAGCTCGCTGCGGCGGGTGTTCACACGATGGTGGAGAAGCCGCTGGCGTTTAGCGTCGACGAGGGTGAAGCCATGGTTGAGGCATTCGACAAGGCGGGCGTTATCGGCGCTGTCGGTTACGTCGAGCGCTGCAACCCGGCGCTGCTGGAGATGCGTCGCCTTGTCGCTGACGGGTTCCTCGGCGACATCTACCAGGTGGCGACCCGACGTCAGTCGCCGTTCCCGGCTCGCATTGCCGACGTCGGTGTGGTCAAGGACCTCGCCACCCACGACGTTGATCTCGCGGCATGGGTTGCAGGCGCGAACTACGACACGGTTTTTGCTCAAACGACGTTCCGTTCGGGACGCGAATATGAGGATATGGTGACCGTTTCCGGTCGTTTCACCAATGGCGTGCTGGTGTCACACCTCGTCAACTGGCTGACGCCGTTCAAGGATCGCATCACCGTGGTCACCGGTGAGCGCGGTGCTCTCGTTGCCGACACCGCACTGTCTGACCTCACCTTCTACGAAAATGGTCGCTTCCCCATTGAGTGGGATCAGATTGCCGCATTCCGCGGGGTGAGCGAAGGTGAGGTGACCCGGTTCGCCCTCAACAAGCGTGAACCACTGCGCGTGGAGCACGAGCACTTCCGCGACGCGATCCTCGGCACCGCCTCAGAGCACGTGTCAATGGCGGAAGCTTTGTCAACGATGCGCGTCATCGACGCCATCCTCGAATCGGCGAAAACTGGGCAGGCGATTGACCTGGATTTCTAACCACAGTCATTCCTGACGAAGCAGACGAAGGGCTCTCATTCGATGATCGGGTGAGAGCCCTTCACTGTTGACAGGTGAGATCTGTGGCGTAAGTGCGATGGTCAGCATCCGCAATCGTTCTTGACGTGGCGCACATGGCGTGATTAGTGTGGCACCTGCAACTAATGTGACAGATGTGACGATCGTGAACAGTGTGGCAACTGTGCTCGCTGTGGGACGGGAGTCACTGTACTGATCGCGTGTGCGACCGTGAGGTGGAAAAGCAGCATGTTCGACCACAAACGTGGACTGGGATGGCTGGTCGCCGTCGTGGCGACACCGTTGATTTGCGGGGGAATCATGCCAGCGGGTGACGTTGGCTCGGGATTCCAACTCGTCGATGAGCCAACGATTATTGTGGGCAGCGCTGGGGACGCTCCTGCAGTGACGACGATTAGCGACGTGGCGCAGACCCCCGACGTCATTTCAGTCTCTCTCGATCCCATTGTCGTTCCCGAGGACTATGCGGTTGAAGATACCCGCGATTCGCAGGTGTTGAGTACCGAGGTCGCGGCAGATGATCAAGAACGCGTCGATGATGGTACAGAGGTGGCGACAGTTGCGGTGACCTACTCTGAATCTGAGGCAGGCGATGACAATGTCACGACTGACACACCGCAACAGCAAAGTCTCGATCAGGCGGATGATGCGGACGCTTCTCAGGGTGATAGCGAGGGGGAACCATCCAACGGTAGTGACGAGGCACACCCTGGTGCCGGTGAAAAACTCGTGTCCTCAGTGGCGACGGAACTCGGCGCCGATGTTGCGGTCGTTGGTGTGACATGGGATCCCGTTGATCGGGACACCCCGGTGCGCGTGACCTATCGCACCCAAGAGAATGGTCAGTGGGGCGAGTGGGTCGCGGCAATGGGGGATCGCTGGTCATTTGAGCCGGCGGAAAGTGTCGAGAGTGCACAGGCTGAGGGAACCGCCGTGCGTGAGACTGTGCCGGGAACTGAACCGATTACTGTTGTCGGCGCTGATTGGATTGAAGTCGCGGTGGAAACTGAAAGTGCACCCGTGTCTGGGCTCGCCCTCACCGTGATTCGTCCGAGCGAAGAGCGTGCCGAAGATGGCGCAGCTTCGACAGGTGATGCGGGACAGACAGGTGACACGCAGCCGGTGTCCTACCGCGGTGTTGTCGACGGTGGCAGTGTCACCCAGCCTGACGCGGTGCCTGCTGCGATGTCGACAACGATTCCTGGACTCACCGTCCACACACGTGCCGAGTGGGGAGCCAATGAACGGTGGATGACGTGGAAACCCGAACGTTCAGCAATTTATGGTGCTGTTGTTCACCATACCGCCGGGACGAATAACTACACTCAAGCGCAAGTGCCCTCTCTTATTGCCGGCATTTACTACTACCACGCCGTGACACTCGATTGGGGCGACATCGGCTACAACATTCTCATCGACAAGTTTGGCGGAGCATGGCAGGGTCGTGCCGGCGATTTGCGCACCGCCGTCGAAGGAGCGCACGCATACGGAGCCAACCGCACCACTTTCGGTGTGTCGGTGCTCGGTGAATACTCGCGGCAGGCACCACCACCCGCTGCCATCGCCACCTTGGAGAAGGTACTCGCGTGGAAGCTGAAGCTTGCTGGCGTCCCAGCGGAAGGCACCTGGCACACCACCGTGGCTGGTACCCCGAAGACCGTGCAGCGTATCGACGGGCACCGCTCCTACAATGCGACTGCGTGCCCGGGGGATGCGTTCTTCGCGAAGTTGCCCGAGGTGCGACGCCACGTGGCCGAGCTGATGAAGACGGCGACGGCTGCGCCCGCCAAACCCAGCCCTACACCGACGCCGACCACACCGAGTCAACCCGTCGCCCGGTGGTCTGGTCCGGTTCAGATCGGACAGGGATGGGGCTTCGGTCGCGTGTATTCGGTTGGCGACTTCGACGGTGACGGTGTCGTCGATGACGTCATCATCACTAACGCCGGCAAACTGATGTTCTACTCCGGCAGTGCCAGCGGCTGGCCCAGTGGTCGTGGACAAATCGGACAAGGGTGGTCGGGGTTCGACTCCCTCACCGGCGGCATCGACTGGGACGGTGACGGGCACTTCGACATCATTGCCCGCCAGACGTCAACGGGTGACCTGCGAGCCTACCTCGGCAACGGTCGCGGGGGTTTCTGCAGCGTCGTCAAGATCGGGCAGGGATGGAACGGGATGAGCCACATCACGGCCACCACCGTCGGCGGTCGTCCAGCGGTGTACGCCATCAGCCGCAGTGATGGGCGACTGCGCGTCTACCCGTCCACCGGCACCGGACGCTTCCTCTCACCTTCGATCGTCGGACCCGGCTGGGGAAGTACTCGCTACCTCATTCCGGTCGGCGACATGGACGGGGACGGTACGATTGAACTGGCTGCCGTCAACTCTGCTGGACGATTCATGCTGTACTGGGCGACACCGCAAGGCACGATGCGAAGCGCGCAACAAATCGGTCAAGGATGGGCATCGATGCTGACGGTCACCGTCGGGGGCCGCCACGCCACTGCTGGAATCATTGACGCCGTGCGCCCCGACGGGAAGCTCATGCGCTACACGCTGTCAGTCGACCACTAGGGGACGACGCTGTCTGAACCGGGAACCCACTCGTTAGCGAGGAACAGGTCAGCGTAGATGCCGAGCAGCGTGCGACCACGCGCCAGCTCACGCCACAAGCCGCGCTGCGCGGCAGGGGGAAGCAGGAACTGGAACCCCATCGGGTGCTTGAGCTGAGCATGCACGGTGTAGGCGCGTTTGGCGGCGGCGTCGAGATGCGTGGCGATCAACAGATTCTTCACTACGGCGCGCACTCCGGTCACACCCTCAGCCGGGCCTCGGTAGTACATCGAGTCGCCGATCACCGACTCGGTTTTGCGGTTGATCATGGCAATGTAGGGAGCACGGTCGTCGGGGTCAGCCGCGTGTGGCGCACGGTTCCACCACTCCCACATGGGGCGTTCCTGCATGGGAAGCGCCCATCGGAATCCGGCGTGCTCATAGGAGCGCACCGAGTTCGAAATGTACTTCACTTGACGGTTGCGCACGTTGATCGCCGCGGTGATGCGCCAGCGGAAATCGGGGTTCCCCGCGTCCCACAGCTCGTCAACACTGGCGAGGAGCTCGTCGCGCGCTGCGGCTGCGAACTCGTCCGGGCGACCCTGCAACGCCCCGTGGTGGGCGGCGAGGATCGCCACCATCCCCTCCCGGTCAAGCGGCGCGTGAGGATCTGTTGCCGGCCAGCCGTGCGCATTGCCCACCACCGTGTGACCGGGCACCACGATGCCGTGGGGGTCGACCTCGGCGCGTTGGCGCAGTACCTTCAGCGCGTACCAGTCTTGAATGTGGGGCAGTGAGTCCGCGCACCACGTGTCGCGGAGGAACTGGGTGGTGGAGTGCGAACACCAGCGTGTCGTCATCTCCTCGCCGTCGAGGTCAACGAATATCCAGGGGATATCGAAGGCGTCAGCGACCCGCTTCGAAATCGACGACTCGGCACCACCGGGAATCCCGTAGGTGAAGGCCAACACGTTGGGTGCGTCGATTTCGCGCAATGCTGATGCCACCAGCCGCGAATCGGCTCCACCGGAGAGAGGAATGAGCAGCTGGCTGCCGCGAGAATCCTCGACGAGGTCAGCGAAACGCTCGCACACGAGGTCGTAGAAGCGGTCTTGCAACTCATCGGCGTCGAGGTCGATGGTTTCGGTTGAGAAATTCGGCGAATGGATTGTCGCCTCGCCCGCCTCGCCACGGGTGTCGTCGAGGGCGAGGGCGGCTCCGGGTTCCAGCGTCAACACGCCGTTGAGGAGAGTGTCGCGCCCCCAGGTGTAGCCGGAGTGGCGGAAATACCGGGCGACGTGGTCGCGGCGCGTCATCGGCGTGGAGACAGCCTCGGTCAACGCGTCGGGGTGGGAGGCGACCACCCAGTGATCACGGTCGTAGCTGAAGAGGATCGGGAAGGATCGTACCGCGTCGGTGAGAATCCACCACGCGTCGTCACGGGTGTGGATGATGGCACCCCAGTTGCCTCGCTGCTCAGTCGCCCAGTCGCTGACACTGTTCGTGTCGACGTCAACCGGCGCGATGTCACCGATCGAGGACTTCCACCACACCGTCCCGACGGTGAGGTCGTGGCGAGTCCAGGTTGAAGCGTCGGCGATCAACATAGCGCAGCGGATCCTTGTCTCGAGACGGCGAAGTCGCAGGTCGTGCACCCGTCGGCGCGCGCCGCGAGCTGACCCGGTCGAGCGTGGCGGTATCGTAGGGTGACGAGTCCACGCGTTGAGCCGATCATAACCGGCCGGCGCCGGAGGCTGAGAGGAGACACATGATTCGCCGCTGGCTTGAGTATCTGCGCAATGTCAGTGCATCCTCTCCGTTCCTGCGCCACGTCGCCACGCTGATGACCGGTACGGCTATCGCCCAGGTGATCGTCTTCCTCATCATGATGATCATCACCCGGCTGTTTACACGCGAAACACTGGGCGAGCTCGGCGCGTTCAACTCGGTGGTGGCGATCGTCGTCACCGTCGCGGCAGCCCGGTTCGACATGACGCTCATGCTCGAACACGACGATCGAAACGCCAAGGTGATGGCGAAACTCGCCATGCGGTGCATCCTCGTCACCGCGGTCGTCGCCACCATCGCGGCTTTTCCGCTGCGCCCGTGGATTGCCGAGCACTATTCCGAGGACGTGGCACGGTGGATGCCACTGGTCGGTGTCACCACCGTGTTCATGGCGGGAGCCGCCATGCTGCAGTACTGGTACAACCGCAAAACCGACTACCGCACCATCGCCATCAACCGCATCCAACAGCAGGTGGGAACCAGCGGGGGACAGGTGCTGTGCGGTGCGGCAGGGCTGCTCACCCTCCCAGGGCTACTCGTCGGACAGCTGCTGGGGCAGGGGTTCGCCTTCGTCAATCTCCTCGTCCGCGCGAAGGATCTGCGCACACTCGACACCACGGGCGCCGACTCGATGCGCACGCTCATGCGACGACATTGGAAGATGCCGATCCTCAACGGTCCGAATGCGTTGATTGATGCCATTCGCCTCAACGGCATCAACTTGATGATCGGCCGGGTATCGCTCGGTGACTTCGGCGAATTCAACCTCGCCAACCAGGCGGTGTCGATCCCGGTGGGGCTGATCAACTCCGCGGTGTCGCAGGTGTTTTTCCAGAAGCTGTCGGTGATCGAACCGGGGCAGATGTATCGCGAGGTCGTCGGCAGCATCAAACGTGCGCTCATCATCGGGATCGCGCCGTTCGCTGTTTTCTACGCCCTCGCCCCTTGGATTTTCCCCCTCGTTTTCGGTGTCGAGTGGCAGCAGGCGGGATACTTTGCCCGAGCTCTCATCCCGTGGATGTGCATGCTGCTGGTCACCTCACCGATTTCGACGATGTTCGTCGTCACCGGCACCCAGCACTGGCTGCTCGCTTTCGCTATCGTCTACTGCGCGGCGCCGCTGTCGTGGCTGGTGCTCTCGCCCTACCCGCTACTTCCCACGATTTTTGGACTCGGAGCCATCAACGCTGCCTGCCTCGTCGCCATGACGGTGATGGCGTTGTTCGCCGCCAAACGCTATGACGCGCGTGCTGAGGTGCGCGACGCGACGCCACAATGTGAGGAGTGAGTCGATGCCGACGATGATTTTTCACGCTGCCTACCCGCTCAACCCCGACGCCACCGCCGCGTCGGGGATCCGCCCTGTGCGAATGCGACAGGCCTTCGTCGACGCCGGCTTCGACGTCATCGACATCACCGGGTACGCCCGTGAGCGTCGAGCCCGTTGGGATGAGTGTCGCACCGCCATTGAACGCGGCGAGGTGAGCGTCGATTTCCTCTACAGCGAAAACGCCACCATCCCACCGTCTTTCACCGAACCGAAACACGTGCCGCTTCGCCTCGGTCTCGACCGCGGGATTTTCCGGTGGTGTCGCGAACACGCGATCCCGACGTCGGTGTTCTACCGCGACGTGTTTTGGCGTTTCCCCGAATATGATGCGCGCATCAAACCGCCGGTTCGCAACGTCATGAAGTGGCTCTACCGTCACGAAATCGCCACCTACAATCGCTTTGCTGACGTGGTCTTCGTTCCCACGGTCGAGATGGCGCGATTCATCCCCGACCTCAACGCGCCGAAGATCGTTGCCTTGCCTCCCGGCGGCGCGCAGGACGTGGCGTCGCCAACCGCCACGCGAGACGATAGCGACGCCCCCGACAGCGCGCCCGACCTGTCGATCCTCTACGTCGGTGGGATCGGCGGGCACTACCTGCTTCATGAGTTGGGGCATGCGCTGGGCGACGTCGACGGTGTCACGCTCACCCTGTGCACATCCCAATCCGGGTGGAGCTCACAGCAGGGTGACTATCCCGAGATAACGAGGGCGGGCAATGTTCGCGTCGTTCACGAGTCGGGTGCGGGTCTGGCTCCGCTCTACCGCTCGGCCGACGTGTGCTCGATCGTCGTTGACGCTGACGACTACTGGGATTTTGCGGCGCCGGTCAAACTTTATGAGTACATCGCGCAGGGCAAGCCGATCGTGGCTTCGGCTGGCACGCATGTCGCCCGCGTGGTCAACGACCTCGGCGTCGGATGGGTCGTCGAAGCGAACCGCGACGCTATCCGCGCCGTGCTGGAGTTCCTGCGCGACCACCCCGACGAGGTCGAGGCGAAGAGACGACGCTGCGAACTCATCCGAGCCGACCACACGTGGGTGGCGCGCGCCCGTCAGGTCGCCGACGTCATGGGCTCACTGTCGGCAGACCAGCACGTTAGCTGAGAATGCGGTGATAGAGCTCTTCGAGGGCGGCGACACACGCTTGCGGGTGGTGGGTGTCGAGCGCCCACTGTCGCAACGCTGACGGGTCGAACACGGTGCCACTCCAGTCACCACGGTGATCCAGCACCTCGGTGATGACGTCGGCAAGAACCTCGGGGTCGCGCGGCAGTGCCGACGGCGAGGCGTGGTCACGGTCGTCGATGTCGACGGCGATGACGGGCGCGTCTTCAATCGATGCGGCGGCAACGAGTGGACGTCCAGCGATGAGAGTTTGGTAGTCCGTCATCGACAGCACCGGGTATTTCAGCTGCCCCACGACGAGGTCAGCCGAGCCAATGAGCTGGGCAAAATCGCGAGCCACCATTCGCGGCAGCAACCGCACCCCAGCCTCAGCGGCGAGTGGCGCATCCTCACCCCAGTCGACGCCGACGACCTCGACACCGCGCTCAACGAGGAGGCGCGCCAATGGGAGGAGAACGTCGATCCCCTTGGTGTCATCCCAACGCGAAGACATGAGCACCCGACCGGGCTGGACATCGACCTCGGGTGGCGTGAGGAACGGGTGAGGGATGGGGTTGGGCAGCCACACCGCGTCGGGTCGCACCGGGCGCACCCAGTCGAGCAGATCCGGCGTGGCGCACACCACCGCGGCGGCGTGGCGCAGCGTGCGCGTAATCACCGGGCCGAGGATGCGCGACGACCAGTCGCGGCGAATGTCGGTGCCGTGAACGTGGCAGACGAATGGGGTTCGCCCCCACGCGTAGAAGCCGTTGGTGGCGAAGTGAATGTCGATGAGGTCGGCGTCGTGGCGCACCTGATCCCAGGTGAGCGCATGGCTCAGGCG
>JAEZVQ010000124.1 GCA_023420745.1 Actinomycetes bacterium | reverse complement strand
CCGTAGCCACCGGTTCATCGCGTCGTCGTCCCACAGGCTGCGGTGTCAAGACCACCGGCTGCTCGGTCGTAACGGGACGTTCGGCGCGCGCCTTTTCCACCATTTCAGCCAGCCGATAGGTGAACTCTTTGAGACCCTGATGTGATACCGCTGAGATGAAAAACACCGGCCATCCGAAGGATTCGAGCTCCTCGCGCATCATCTGCGCCATCTCATCCCCATCGGGAACGTCAACCTTGTTGACAGCAATGACACGAGGACGCTGGCCGAGTGGCACGTAACCGTCAATTTCACCGAGATCGGAACGGTACTGGTCGAGCTCCGCTTCAATGACGCGCAAGTCGGAAACCGGGTCACGTTCGGGTTCAAACGTCGCGGCGTCAAGGACGTGAACAATCACCGCGCAGCGCTCAATGTGGCGGAGGAACTCCAGCCCGAGTCCTTTCCCTTGTGAGGCGCCGGGGATCAACCCTGGAACGTCAGCGACGGTGAAACGGTGCGATCCGGCTTGGACGACACCGAGGTTGGGAACCAGGGTGGTAAACGGGTAGTCCGCGATCTTTGGGCGCGCCGACGACAGTGCGGCAATCAGCGAGGATTTTCCTGCGGAAGGGAATCCAACGAGAGCGACATCGGCGACTGATTTCAGTTCGAGGATGACGTCGCGCTCCTCGCCCGGCTCACCCAGCAGGGCAAAACCGGGGGCTTTGCGCTGTTTGGACGCCAGCGCCGCGTTGCCGAGACCGCCACGACCTCCTTCAGCCACGACAAAGCGCTCACCGGGAACGGTGAGGTCGGCAAGAATCGCCCCCTGAGGATCTTTGACTACCGTTCCCTCCGGGACGGGCAAAATCGTATCCGCACCGTTTTTCCCATCACCGTAGTCGCCCACACCCGGCGCCCCATTCGGCGCACTCTGATGGGGTGAGTGATGGTAGTTGAGCAGAGTCGTCACCTGCTCAGATACTTCAAGGATGACGCTGCCACCGTTGCCGCCGTTACCGCCGTCAGGACCGCCGAGAGGTTTGAATTTTTCTCGGTGGATCGACGCGCACCCGTGCCCACCTTTTCCGGCACGAACGTGGAGAGTCACCGAGTCAACGAATGATGCCATGGCGGCGTCCTCCTCGATTCGCTCTCACGAATCCCATGCGATTGCCTGACCGCGATGCTTCGTGAGCGCTGAGATATGAGTGTGAGGGTCAACGGTGCGTACCGTTGACCCTCACGGAAGCGTTAATGCGAGAGTGTCAGGCCTCGATGACGCTGACGACTCGACGGTCGCGCATGTTGGAGAACTCGACGTCCCCAGCGACCAGGGCGAACAGAGTGTCGTCCTTGCCGCGTCCCACGTTACGACCGGGGTGGTACTTCGTGCCACGCTGACGGACGAGAATCTCGCCAGCCTTGACGAACTGCCCACCGAAGCGCTTGATGCCGAGACGCTGAGCGTTGGAGTCACGACCGTTCTTGGTTGAACCAAGACCCTTCTTGCTTGACATGTGTCGTCGCTACTTTCTCTTGAGTGAACGAACCTGCTGGCGATCTCAGGCGATCGCGGTGACCTTGATGCGGGTCAGCGGCTGACGGTGCCCCTGGCGCTTGCGGTAGCCGGTCTTGTTCTTGTATTTGATGATGGAAATCTTCGGCCCCTTGGTGGGTTCGACGATTTCAGCCGTCACCTTGACCTTCGCCAGATCCGCCGCAGCTGAGGTGACCTTGTCACCGTCAACCACCATGACGGGCTGGAGTTCGACACTGTCGCCAGGTTCGCCCGCCAACTTGTCGACGACGACGACATCACCGACGGAAACCTTCTCCTGTCGGCCACCGGCCTTGACGATCGCGTAGACCACGTTGCTACTCATCTCTTATCGATTACTTATTTTCTTCACATTCACTGCGCGGCACCATCGCGGTCAACCGCGATTGTCGCGCTCATCCGGCGGCTTGCACTGGGCATAGCTCGACCGCATGTCGGAACTCGTACCGACGATCTACGATACGTGATCCCCGGATGCGATTCAACCGTCGAGAGGCAAAACACCCCGACGCTGCCGTGTGATTTTATCCACGCGGCGAGGATGAGTCGCCGTCCGATTCCGGGGTTGTCGGCTGCTCGATGACGACGCGACGTACACGCGAGGCGCGTCGCGTTGCTCCGCGCGCCCCCGCCGGGCTCTCCCCCGCCTGGGGGCGAGCAATCGTCACCGCAGCATCTGGTGTTGTCGAGCCGTTGCTGCTCGCCGATGAGGTCGAACTCACGCGCGGTTGTCCAGCATCGACGCGCACCGCACGCCGCCCGCGTTTCTTTGCCGGCGCCGGAATCTGCGCCGTGTCCTCACCCTGGACGGGTTTTCCAGTCGCATCCTCAGGCTCGCTGCGCGTGCCGGTCGTGCCTTCACGCTGCTCGGTTTTCCCCTCACTCGACTCAACGGCGTCCTCACTCGGCGCGCCGCTCACAGTGTCATTCGGCGCGTCGTCATCGTGGGAGGAGCGCAGCGTTGCCGCTGCAATCGCCGACATTGCCGTCTTGACCTCGTCGTGCTGAGCTTGGGCGCGCTCGTCCTCTACCGACGGCGCCTCGGTCTCGCTGTCCTCGCGACGCTTCTTTCGTCCCGACTTCGTCTGCTTGGTCTTGCGAGTGGACACCGCGTGCCCACCGCGATCCTTCTCGACCGGCTCGTCATGGAGGATGAATCCGCGCCCCTCACAGCATTCGCAGGGAGTGGAGAACGCTTCGACAAGCCCCTCACCGACGCGCTTGCGCGTCATTTGAACCAAACCGAGCGATGTCACCTCGGTGACCTCGTGGCGGGTGCGATCACGCCCGAGGCACTCAACCAGTCGGCGCAGCACGAGGTCGCGATTTGACTCCAGCACCATGTCGACAAAGTCGATGACGACAATGCCGCCGATGTCGCGCAACCGCAGCTGACGCACGATTTCTTCCGCCGCCTCGAGGTTGTTCTTCGTTACCGTCTCTTCCAGCGTCCCGCCGGATCCGATGAACTTCCCGGTATTGACGTCAATGACCGTCATTGCTTCGGTCCGGTCAATAATCAGCGACCCACCCGAGGGCAGCCACACCTTACGGTCAAGCCCCTTCGTCAGCTGCTCGTCGACGCGGTGCGCAGCGAAGACGTCATCTTTCTTTGTCCAGTGGATCAGGCGGTCAGCGAGGTCGGGCGAGAGCATGGTGACGTATTCAGAAATCGTCGACCACGCTTGGTCACCGGCAACGGTGAGCGATTGAAAATCCTCGTTAAATACGTCGCGCACGACGCGCACCGCGAGCTCCGGCTCGCTGCGCAACAGCAGCGGCGCCTTTTGTGTCTTCTTTTGTTTGTCCTGAATGTCGACCCACTGCTTTGTCA
>JAEZVQ010000046.1 GCA_023420745.1 Actinomycetes bacterium | reverse complement strand
TCGGGTTCTTCGCCGACGCGGTGAACAGGCGAGGAATCCCCTCAAATGCGGTATTTTCGCTGCGGTCGTAAATTGTTGCCGCGCACGCCAGCGCATTGTCGAGTTCACTCAAACGTGCAGCGATGTTGCGGTGATGAGCGTTACTTGCTACCGCGTCGAGCTGTGTGGATGCTGCCAGTGTGGAGGCGGTTGGGATACTCGGTCCGATATTCGCCGCGACGTCGAGATGATGGACTGCTACGGCGACGATCCTGCGGATCACTTCAATCGCGAACGCTGCGCGACGCAGAGAATCGGGATCGACCCGCACGGTCCCGGAGGCAATGAATACGCTGTGTTCGTCGCTCATTGCGAGGCTCCGGTGAGTACTGCTGGCGAGGCGAGTGAGCTGGGCGAGGGTGTTGCTGGTCGAGAGGTGAGTCCGGTGATTGCCCCTCCGACCGCGCAGGCAAGCTCCCCCCATGCCTGCGCTTCGGCGTAGCACAGAGCTGAATGAACGGTGCTGACCTCGTCGCGCAGAGAAGTGAGGTCAGTGATGAGTCGCTGCCATGTCGATTGGGCGAGGCTTGCTGAATGCCCCTCCCAATCCCACTCCACCATCGACGCGAGGGTACATGCTTCACTCAGCCCGATCCGAGCTGCGGATACGTCAGTGATCTGTTGCATCATCGTCATGGGGTGATCCTCACCGGTGATCGACCTTTGCGGCGGAGGCGAGTAGACAGAGGTTGTGGATAGGGGATTGATTTGCGCGAACGTGGACAGAACCGGTGTGAGAGCTTGTGGATATGCCACGATGAAGATATGGGTGAGGCATATCGCATCGAAAACATGACGGATCTTTCACACGTCAACCCGACGATCGCACTCGGACCACTTGACGGACGCTACCGCAGCGTTACTGCGCCGCTGATTAACTCTTTGTCAGAAGCAGGACTCAACCGAGCTCGGATCCACGTCGAGATCGAATGGCTGATCCACCTGCTCGATGCTGACATCTTGCCCGCAGTGCCCCACCTCAACGACAACGAGAGAGCCTACCTGCGCAGTCTTGTCACAAATTTTGACACCACCGCGATTGACACCCTTGCTCACCTCGAATCGACAACACGCCACGACGTGAAAGCGGTGGAGTATTTCATTGGCGATGCGTTGGTGCGTGCCGGCGAGGTGATCGGGTCGACCACTTTGCCCAAGATGCGCGAAGCCGTCCATATTTTCTGCACTTCCGAAGACATCAACAACCTCGCTTACGCCATCACGATTCGTGCCGCGATCGAGGATGTGTGGCTTCCTGCGGCACGGCAACTACGCGATGACCTCACGGCTTTGGCTCGACGCTACCGCGACACCGCAATGCTCGCGCGCACGCACGGCCAGCCGGCGACACCGACAACAATTGGCAAAGAATGTGCGGTATTCGCCTATCGGCTCTCCCGTCAAATTCAACGCATCGAAAACACGACCTACCTTGGCAAAATCAATGGGGCAACCGGAACCTATGCTGCCCACCGCGTTGCAGTTCCCGAGGTTGACTGGTCACACGTGGCGCACTCATTCATTTCCGGGCTCGGTTTGACGATGAATCCGCTGACGACCCAGATTGAATCACACGACTGGCAAGCCGAACTTTACGCCGATATTGCGCGGTTTAATCGCATCGCTCACAATTTCGCCACCGACGCGTGGACGTATATTTCCCTCGGGTACTTCCGGCAAAATCTCAGCGCACAGGGGACAACTGGGTCGTCAACGATGCCGCATAAAGTCAATCCGATTCGCTTCGAAAATGCAGAGGCGAACCTCGAGATTTCTAGCGCATTGCTCGATACGTTGGCGCAAACGCTGGTGACATCGCGACTGCAACGCGACCTCACCGATTCGACGACACAGCGCAATATCGGAACCGCGCTTGGACACTCGATCCTTGCCCTCGACAACCTTCACCGCGGGCTCGAGGGGATCGACATTGACGCGGAGGTGATGGCGCGTGACCTCGATGCAAACTGGGAGGTGCTTGGCGAGGCAATCCAACAGGCAATGCGCGTGGCAGCACTGAGCGGGGTCGCGGGGATGGACAACCCCTATGAACGGTTGAAGGAGCTCACACGGGGACATCGTGTGGACGCCACCGAGATGCGCGCATTTATCGCCGGGCTCGGATTGCCTCAGGAAATGGAAACGCGGCTGCTCGCGCTTACCCCTGACAGCTATATCGGGTATGCGGCGGACCTCGTTGATGAGATCACCACCGGATGCTGAACGACGGGACACGGGGGCGCAGGGAGATGTCGCGACACCTCCTTCACGTATGATCTCCCTTCATCACTCAGGCACCCACGACGGATCAGACGCTGACGGACCGAAGCGTTCGAAAAGTTCGCGAGGGCGAGCCAAGTTTTCCTCGAAACCTGCGTCGCGCAGCGCCCATTCGTGTTCACGCGACCGAACGCTTACCCTCACGCTCGCCGGCGCGTGAGGTGCGCAATCCCACGCATCGCGTGCTGCGCGTGTGACGGCAGCGACGCCAGCCTCATCGTTGATGTCACGGCCGGCATTGCCAGTTTCAATATCAATGCGAACCTCGACAAGACAGGGGCGCCCGAATGCCACACGTGTCCTCACTGCGACCTTGACATCCCATGGCTCGTCCATTGAAATGCCGCAACGATCCACCACTGAGGATGAATGATGAGCCGTTAGGGTTTCGCGTACGTGCCCGTCGATCACCTGGGCGATCCGAGCGTTTTCGCGCGAGGGATAAGCCATGGGTTTGAGGTGTGTCGCCGCAGCTGACACTCCGGCGGCAACGAGACCGAGAACGCCGATAATCATTGGGTTTTCGATCTCCGGCATCACGCGAGAGCCATGGGAGGTGGAGCGTGGCTCATCAGTGCCTGCAGCGGGTGAATTGGTGCGAGTGTGGCGGTTGACCGACACGCGAGAACGAATATTGCTCCAGACTTTCGCCCATGAGTTTAAAGGCGAGCCGTAAGGGGAAGGTGTGGAGTGTCGACGTGTATTCGACATGATAATCAGCCTTTCTTCCGCGTGCCCGGCAACGGCGCAACATGGGCTTCGACGACGTCAGCGAGGAAATCGACAGCGTGTTCGACAGCGACCGCACTGCCCTCGACGACCTCCTGACGAATCTCGTAAAACGACACGTGCGACTCTTCGTCTGCGACTTCGGTGATGAACTTGCGCAGTTGCGCCACGATGCGTCCCTGCCGAGAGAACGATTCAATGAGTGAACGCCGCTCAATCACTTGCATCGTGTGCGTGTAGGTCGTTGATGAGTGCGCGTAGTAGAGGGCGTCTCGCGCTGGGCGATTGAGTGAGCGTGTGGCGACTACGCGGTTGTCGATACGCCGCCGCGGGCGGGCATCAAAGGCGGGAATCACATCTTGATCGTGTTCGACAGACAGGGCGAGGACGTTGTCGGGAACCCGGATGCGACGGCCAGGAGTCCCTAGCGTAACCACCGCGCAGATCCGAAACTGGGGATCGTGGTCGAGTAGGCCTAATGCCACCATTCCACCTTGCGAATGTCCCGCGATCATCACGGGGTCGGCGCTAGTATTCGTCACTCCAGCGCGTCTCATCGCATCGGTGAGCGCCATCGCCACACCTTCACGCATCCCGGATGGAAGCCCGAGGGTTTCGCGGATATTTGCTTCAGAATCTGCGGGATTCTCTGTCGTTGAGTAGTCGATATGTGCGGTTCCGGCGATGCTGACCACCCAGCGGCGGTGCCCTTCATTGCCGAGCCGCGTGATCTTGATGACCGCACCGAGAGTGTCGCACAGGTAAACATCGTCGATGTCGGCACACACGTCGGTGAGGTTAGCCGGTGCTTCACGGCGGTGTAACCCGCAACGGCGGATATCGTTATCGTCGAGGTGGCGCACCGAAACCGCACCGGAACGGAAGCGCCCGAGCACCGTATTCGTCACCAGCAGCGTCGCCATCAGTGACTCGTAGCCGCCGCGTGGAACCAGCGGGAGTGTGTGGCGAGCAACTCCGCGAGGATCGAGGTGGAGGGCGATCCGCGCGCGGAGATAGGTGCGACCTAGCCGCGTCAGCGCCGTGGAACACCTCGCCGCCGCTTGGATGACGAGAGCGTCAAGACCGGGCTCGTCAAAGAACACTCGTTGGGCTCTCTGATTGATTTCAGCACCCTGCGCTGAGGCGAATTCGTGTGCCGCTTGGCGAGCGCGCGCGGGCATTGGCGCATACTCGGCAACGATTGATGCCCCAGCGTTCACGATGAGCCCTCCGACGAGCGGAGCGAGGCGCGTCAGTCCATAGGTGAGCCACAGGGTTTCGGGGACTCGACGCGCGGTATAACGCGGGTAGCGAGGATAACGATGACGCGCGGTGTTGTGGGGTTTTCCGGCGGTCGTTTGGTGATGATGTGAGTTTTTCTGATGCTGCGGGTGGTGATCGGTGAACGAATGCGTATCGGGTGGGTGATTCGCGCGCGAACGGTGGGTGAGCCATCGAGTGAGGGCGTGCGCGCAGCCTATGATGACGATACTCACCGGCGCCCTCCCTTCTTCGCACATTGCGTCATGTGCGCACGATGACGGCGTTTCTTCATGCTATCGCCCTGTCTGACCCATCAGCATTCGCGCACCCGTGAGCACAATTGCTGCAAATACCATGTGGGGGTATGGTGTATTTGTTTGATTTCAACAGCGACCGGATTTCGATAGCGACCTGGTCATCACAATGAAAGGAAAAGCCATGACTGACATTCGCACACTCGACATCAAAGGACTGACCTGCGGGCACTGCGTTGCCGCCGTCACGCGCGAACTCGAAGCAGTTGATGGAGTTGACAGTGTTGCCGTCAACCTCGTCCCCGATGAAGACGCGATTTCAACTGCGACGGTCACGACGAGCTCCGATGTCAGCGAAACACAGTTGAGAAGTGCCGTTGACGAAGCGGGATACGACCTCATTGCCATCCACTGAGCGTTGCTCGTGTGACGAAGTGACAACACGACAACGAGAGCGAGGAGACTTTCATGGCGCACGGCTACACCGGGAGTAAAGAACAGTATGTGACGCGGCTGCGTCGCATCGAGGGGCAGGTGCGTGGCATCCAACGGATGGTCGATGAAGACAAATACTGTATCGACGTTTTGACGCAGATCGCTGCTGCGCGATCGGCTCTTGACTCCGTAGCACTGGGGTTACTCGAAGACCACATGGGTCACTGTGTTGTTGGAGCAGCGAAACGTAGCCATCAGGAAGGCGCAGAAAAAGTGAATGAGGCCGCTG
>JAEZVQ010000003.1 GCA_023420745.1 Actinomycetes bacterium | reverse complement strand
GGATTTCCCGGTGATTTTCCCCCGCACCTCGCCGGCGCTCTACCTGCTGCAGTACCTGCGTGACGAATCGCATCGGGTCGCGATTTCTCACCACCGGAAAAAACGAGGGCGAGCGATGACGCGCTCGGCACTTGACGATATCGCTGGGCTTGGACCGAAGCGCCAACGCGACCTTGTCTCCCACTTCGGCTCCCTCGCACGAATCCGCGCCGCCTCCGTCGACGACCTCACCGCTGTTCGCGGCATTGGTCGCGCGCTGGCACGCACCATTTGGGATGCGCTCCACCCCGATGCTGGCGAGGAATCCGATGGAGGAATGTGACTCAGCGGTCTGACAGGCACCGGTCGAAGCTGGCACACTAGGAGCACACCTCGCGATCGCGCACCACCGTGGCGAGCGCGCGGTGGCACCGTCCAACAGGTATTCAGTGCCGTCATTGTCTGAGGAGGATCAACGTGGATGAGGCGAACCCGCCGACAGTGCCGGCTGGGATCCCACTGCTCGACGAGTCGAGTGTGCTCCCCACTGCCGCGGAACCTGAACTTCTGATTATTACCGGCAAATCCGGTGCGGGACGCACACGCGCGGCGATGGCGTTGGAGGATCTCGACTGGTATGTCGTCGACAATCTGCCCCCGACACTGCTGCCAACCCTTGCCGGGATGATGACGGTTGACGGGGGCGGTGTTCACCGGCTCGGAGCCGTCGTCGACGTGCGTTCGCGCGAGTTCTTCTCCTCCTTCGAGTCGGTGCTGTCGAAACTGCGCGAGGACAACGTCAACTACCGGTTGATCTTTCTCGACGCTGACGAATCGGTGCTGGTGCGACGCTACGAGTCGAACCGGCGCCCTCACCCGCTCCAGGGGGGCGGTCGTATCCTCGATGGGATTCGCGCAGAAAACGAACTGCTCAAACCGTTGCGCGCTATTGCCGATGAAATCATCGACACCTCGACGATGAGCGTCCATGACCTCACGCGCCATATGCGCGACGTCGTCGCTGATGCGAAGGACGTTCCGCTCAAGCTCACGGTGATGTCTTTCGGGTTCAAATACGGTCTCCCACTCGACGCCGACCACGTCGTCGACATGCGGTTTTTGAAAAACCCCTACTGGGTGAGCGAGTTGCGCCACCTCACCGGGCGCGACGACGCGGTGGCGCGCTACGTCCTCGACCAGCCGGGAGCACGCGACTTTGGTGAACACTACGCGGATCTGCTGATCCCCGTGCTCTCCGGCTACCTGTCCGAGCTCAAACCCTTCGTCACCATTGCAGTCGGCTGCACCGGTGGCAAACACCGTTCCGTGGTGATGACCGAACTCATCGCCACCCGCCTGCGCGACGCCGGTTTCCCGGTGCGCGTCATCCACCGCGACCTGGGGAGGGAGTGACGTGACCCCACTGTTGGATCGCGACGGTTGGGCGGTGCGTGGCGAAGCAGGGACGCGTGTTGTCGCCTTCGGTGGCGGACACGGTCTTTCGGCAACACTTCGCGCACTCAACCACATCACCCACCAGCTCACCGCGGTGGTCACGGTTGCTGACGACGGCGGATCGTCAGGGCGTTTACGCGACGAGCTCGACGTGCTCCCACCCGGCGACCTGCGAATGGCACTGTCCTCACTGTGTGACGACTCCGAATGGGGATTGACGTGGCGTGACGTACTCCAGCACCGTTTCACCTCCGACGGGGATCTCGACAACCACGCTCTGGGCAACCTCCTCATCGTGGCTCTGTGGCAGCTGCTCGGTGACCCGGTCGACGGATTGGACTGGGTGGGGCGTCTGCTCGGAGCGAATGGGCGGGTGCTACCCATGGCGGCCGTACCGATGGAGATCGAAGCCGACGTCGAGGTCGACGGCACGACCCGCGTGGTGCGCGGGCAGTCTACCGTTGCTGTTGCCCCCGGAATCGTCCGCCAAATTCGGCTTACCCCGGAAAACCCGCCGGTTGTTCCCGAGGTCATCGAAGCGATTGAGAAGGCGGAGTGGCTGGTTTTCGGCCCCGGCTCGTGGTTTACCTCGGTGTTGCCACACCTGTTGGTCAAAGAAATCCACGACGCACTGGTGCGAACCTCCGCTCGGCGTGCTCTCGTGTTGAATCTGTCGCAGCAGAAGGGGGAAACTGAGCAGCTCAGTGCCGGTGACCACGTGCGTGTGCTGCGTGACCACGCGCCGCATTTCGCGCTCGACGTCATCGTCGCCGACCCGTCGACGGTCGATGACATCGACGACCTCGACAATGCGGCACGCGAGGTCGGTGCGCGGCTGCTGCTGCGTCAAGTCGCTACCGGCGCCCATCACAACCGACACGACCCGCTGCGTCTCGCCGCCGCGCTTCGCGATGCCTTTGACGGTTTTCTCGGCGAAGTCGGTCGACACGAAAACTGGCTGGCCTAACGTGACATATCGAGGAGGAACACAGGCGATGTCACTGACCGCTTCACTGAGGGAGGAACTCGTGCGCCAAATGGTGACGAGTGCCGACGAAATGGCGGCGGAAGTCGCCGCTGTCGTGCGTTTTGCCGGCGGTCTCCATATGGTCTCCGGGCGCATCGTCATCGAGGCCGAGCTGGATTCTGCTCTCGCTGCCGCACGTCTGCGCACCTTCCTGATGAAGCTCTACCGCGCCTCGTCGACAGTGGTGGTCGTGTCCTCGGCATCATTGAAAAAGGGCGAACGCTACGTCGTGCGTGTGGTTGAGCGCGCGGCCGAGGTGGCCCGATATACCGGGTTGACCGACCAGGCGGGACGCCCGGTACGCGGGTTGCCACCGCAGATCGTGTCCGCCGGACACCGTGAGGCCGTGGCTGCGTGGCGCGGTGCGTTCATTGCTCGCGGAACCTTGATGGAGCCGGGACGATCCTCGTCGATGGAGGTCACCGCGCCCGGCCCCGAGGCGGCACTCGGGCTGGTCGGGTTAGCGAGGCGTCTGGGGGCGCTGGCGAAATCGCGTGAGGTGCGCGGCGCTCACCGCGTCGTCATCCGCGACGCTGACGGGATTTTGTCGATCCTCAAGGAACTCAACACTGAGGAAACCTACGAGGCATGGATGGCGCGTCATAAGCGCCGCGAAGCCCGCGGTAGCGCCAATCGCTTGGCGAACTTTGACGACGCGAACCTGCGTCGATCGGTGCGCGCCGCGGTGGCGGCAAGCGCGCGCGTCGAGCGTGCCTTTGAGATCCTCGGCGAGGACATGCCTGAGCATCTGCGTGAAGCGGGGGAGTTGCGGTTGTCGAATCGGCAAGCGTCCCTCGAAGAGCTCGGACGGATGGCCAGCCCGCAGCTGACCAAGGATGCCGTCGCCGGGCGGATTCGTCGCCTCCTCGCCCTCGCCGACAAGGCGGCGCACGAACGCGACATTCCCGACACAGAAAGCGCACTGACCTACGACATGCTCGAGGAGTGAATGCGAAGGCAGCGCCAACGCACACGCTTTCGCACACCGATTAGGCCATGTGACCCTGGCGGGATGGTCGAAACAGTGTAAATTAGAGATCGCAGTTCGCCGTGGGTTCTATGCCCACGGACTGGTGATCTCACCGAGATCACGAGACACACAAGACGACAATGCGTCGCATCGAACGCATTACAGGAGGACATTGTGACCATCCGCGTCGGTATCAACGGCTTCGGTCGTATTGGCCGTAACTACTTCCGCGCCATTCTCGCTCAGGGGGCGGACGTCGAAGTCGTCGCCGTCAACGACCTCACTGACAACGAAACTCTCGCCCACCTGCTGAAGTGGGACTCCATCCTCGGCAAGCTCGACGCTGAGGTCACCTACGACGACGAGTCGATCACCGTCGACGGTCACCGCATCGTGGCGCTCGCTGAGCGCGACCCGGCGAACATCAAGTGGGGCGAACTCGGTGCGGACATCGTCATCGAGTCCACCGGTTTCTTCACCGACGCCACCAAGGCGAAGGCACACATCGACGGCGGCGCCAAGAAGGTCATCATCTCCGCCCCGGCGAAGAACGAAGATGCCACCTTCGTGGTCGGCGTCAACCACACCGACTACGACGCGGAGAAGCACCACATCATCTCCAACGCGTCGTGCACCACCAACTGCCTCGCCCCGATGGCGAAGGTTCTCGACGAGAAGTTCGGCATCGAACGCGGTCTGATGACCACGATCCACGCTTACACCGGTGACCAGCGCCTCCACGACGCTCCGCACAAGGATCTGCGTCGCGCCCGCGCCGCGGCACTCAACATCGTCCCCACCACCACCGGTGCGGCTCGCGCCGTGGCTCTCGTCCTGCCCCAGCTTAAGGGCAAGCTCGACGGCTACGCGCTGCGCGTTCCGACCCCGACCGGCTCCGTCACCGACCTCACCTTCACCGCGAAGTCCGAAGTCAGCGTCGAAGCGGTCAACGCGGCAATGAAGGAAGCTGCTGAAGGTGAACTCAAGGGCATCCTGTCCTACTCGGACGGCTACCTCGTCTCCACCGACATCACCACCGACCCGGCGTCGTCGATCTTCGACGCTCCGCTGACCAAGGTCATCGACAACCAGGTTAAGGTCGTGTCGTGGTACGACAACGAATGGGGCTACTCCAACCGCCTCGTCGACCTCACCGTCTACGTCGGTGAGCGTCTCTGATCATCGATATTGAGACTGGTCGACAGTGACGACGCAGACGCCCGCGCACGCGTGATGCATGCGCGGGCGTCTCGCACATTCGACCCCGTATTGTGACTTTTTGAGGAGAAAAATGTTGAGGACTATTGACAGTCTCGGCGATCTTGCCGGGAAGCGTGTCCTGGTTCGTTCCGATTTCAACGTGCCGTTGAAGGACGGCGTGATTACCGACGACGGTCGTATTCGCGCGGCACTGCCGACGTTGAAGAAGCTCGTCGACGCTGGTGCTCACGTCATCGTGATGGCGCACCTCGGTCGCCCCAAGGGTGAGGTCAAGCCCGAGTTCACCCTCGCCCCCGTCGCCACCCGTCTCGGTGAGCTGATGGAAATGCCGGTCGTGCTCGCCCAGGACACCACCGGTGGCGACGCCAAGGCACGCGCGGCTGAGCTCGACGGTTCGCAGATCCTGCTGCTTGAAAACGTGCGTTTCGATCCGCGTGAAACCTCCAAGGTTGACGAGGAACGCGCACAGTTTGCTCGCGAAATGGCTGAACTTGCCGATGCCTACGTGTCCGACGGTTTCGGTGTTGTCCACCGCAAGCAGGCCTCGGTTTACGACATCGCCCAGATTCTGCCCAGCGCAGCCGGCGAACTCGTCGTCAAAGAAATCGAAAGCCTGTCTCGCGTCACCACCGACCCCGAACGCCCCTACGGCGTTGTCCTCGGCGGCTCCAAAGTCTCGGACAAGCTCGGCGTCATCGCCAACCTGCTGAAGAAAGCAGATTTCCTCCTCATCGGCGGCGGCATGGCGTTCACCTTCCTCAAGGCTCAAGGCTTTGAAGTCGGTACCTCGCTGCTCGAAGAAGACCAGATCGACACCGTCAAGGGTTACATGGCGGAAGCGAAAGCCAACGGTGTCGACCTCGTCCTCCCCGTCGACGTGGTGGTCGCTCCGGAGTTCAACAAGGA
>JAEZVQ010000171.1 GCA_023420745.1 Actinomycetes bacterium | reverse complement strand
ATCCCAATGTCAAAGACATGGCGAGTTTGGCGACCGGTCCGGTGATCTACTTTTCTGCCGCGGGGAAGTCGAGCGCAGATGTGCGTGCCACACACGTGCGCCTCGACGAGGCGTCGCGCCCGGTATTCGACCTGGAAGCTGGTGACCAGCTTGCTCGCGTTCACCTCGGGCTGATCGGTCGCCACCAGGTGAGCAACGCGCTCGCTGCCATGAGCGTGTGCCTCGACCTCGGACTCGACATGACGAAAGTTGCCGAAGCGGTCAACGACGCCGACGCCGACAGTCCACACCGCATGCACGTATTTTCGGCACGTGGCGCACGCATTATCGACGACTCCTATAATGCCAATCCTGACTCGATGCGCGCCGGGCTTGAAGTGCTCGCACGACTGGGCGAACGCGCACCTCGACGAGTTGCCGTACTCGGTGCAATGCTGGAACTCGGATCCGCTTCCGACAGCCTCCACCGGGAAGTCGGACAACGGGTTGACGATGCGCAAGTTGACGTGCTCGTGACGGTTGGCGAGGAAGCACACCGGATTGCCCGCGGTGTGTCCGGCTACGTCACCCACCACCCGTGCGATACCGCCGAGGAAGCCGAGGCGCTCCTCGATACGCTGATTCGCCCCGGCGATACCGTGTTCCTCAAGGGGTCAAACGGGTCGGGAGTGTGGCGCATCGCTGATCACCTCCACGCCGGTCCGCACGAATGCGAGTATCACGACCGTGCCGATGCTAGCGAGCATGATCGGCGCGGGTAGGACTGGGCTGGCTCAGGACTGATTCGAGGAACGAGGAAGAGGAGAGAGTAGTCGTGGTTGCGATCGTTGTCGGATGCGCACTCGCCCTGTTCATCGCGCTATTTGGAACGCGCGCCTTTATCGCGCTGCTGGTGAAGAAGAACTACGGGCAGTTCATCCGTCAAGACGGGCCGACCGCGCACTACACCAAACGCGGCACCCCCACGATGGGGGGTGTGGTGATTATTGTTGCCGCGGTGATCGGGTGGATCGCCGGTCACCTCGCAATCGGTGCATGGCCGGATCTGTCTTCGATCCTGCTGATGTTCCTCTTCATTGGTACCGGTGCCATCGGGTTTTGTGACGACTACATTAAGATTCGACGCCAACGCTCACTGGGGTTGAATCCGACGGCGAAAATCCTCGGGCAACTGATTGTCGGAACGGTGTTTGCGGCACTCGCGCTGAGCTTCCCCGACGCACGAGGCAACACGCCGGCGAGCATGATGATTTCGATTGTGCGCGACGTCCCGATCCTCGATTTCGCCTTCGCGGGGATCGCGCTCGGCGTCATCGTCTTCATCATCTGGGCGAACTTCCTCGTTACTGCGTGGTCGAATGCCGTCAACCTCACCGACGGGCTGGACGGTCTCGCCACCGGCGCGTCAATGTTCGTTTTCGGCGCCTACACCATTATCGGAGTGTGGCAGCACTACCAGTCCTGCGCGTTCCAGATCACCAATATCAACGTGTGCTACGAGATTCGTGACACCTTGGGGATTGCTGTTGCGACCGCGTCCATTGTCGGCGCCTGCTTCGGATTCCTGTGGTGGAATGCCTCACCCGCACAGATCTTCATGGGGGACACCGGGTCACTCGCCCTCGGTGGCGCGATTGCTGGAGCGTCGATCCTCACTCACACGGAAATGCTCGCCGCGGTGATCGGTGGGCTGTTCGTCATCGTGGTGATGTCCGACGTCATCCAAATTGGCGTGTTCAAAATGACGGGTCGGCGGGTCTTCCGCATGGCGCCACTCCACCACCACTTTGAACTCAAAGGCTGGCAAGAAATTACCATCGTCGTGCGATTCTGGATTATCGCCGGTCTCTTTGCCGTCATCGGATTGTCACTGTTCTACGCGGAATGGGTGGCGAAACTGTGAGCCGTCTGCCCATCGTCAACCCCCAGCCGTGGCTCGGTCAGCGTATCGGTGTATTCGGTCTGGGGCGGTCAGGGGCGGCAGCATTGCGCGTCCTCGTCGAATGCGGTGCCGACGTTCACGCCTACACCCGCCAGCTCGGCGAACGAGACGCAAAGACAGTGAGAGAACACGACCTGTCCTCGCACGTGACAGTCGCGTCCGACGACGATCAGGTGCGCGCGATCGAAGCAGGTGCCTGCGACCTCGCCATCATGTCGCCGGGTATCCCGTGGCATTCTCCGGTACGTGAGGCACTGCGCCGGCGAGAGATCGACATGTGGAGCGAGGTCGAACTGGCTTGGCATGTCCAGCATGCTCTGGGGCGTGAGGTCGACTGGCTGTGCATTACCGGAACCAACGGGAAAACGACGACCACGGGGCTGTGTGCGGCAATCCTTACCGCGGACGGACGTCGATCCGCCGAATGCGGCAACATTGGGCGCCCGGTGATCGAGGTGATCGCTGACGACGCCCCCGACATCATTGCCGTCGAGCTGTCGAGTTTTCAACTCGCTGACATTCACACCGTGTCGCCGTTGGCGTCCGTGTGCCTCAATGTCGATGCCGACCACCTCGATTGGCACGGCAGTGTCGACCACTATCGATGGGCGAAATCGCGGATCTACGAGCGCACCCGTGTCGCCTGTATTTTTGACGCCGCCGACCCCACGATCATCTCGATGGTTGAAGATGCTGACGTCATTGAGGG
>JAEZVQ010000104.1 GCA_023420745.1 Actinomycetes bacterium | reverse complement strand
TTGCCGGGCACAAAATCGGTGCTCCAACGGGGATCGGCGCCCTGGTGGTGCGTCGAGGATTGCGCGTGACTTCCGATCGTCCAGGCGGTGGACAAGAATCGCAGGTGAGATCGGGGACGGTGGATGTTGCCGGTGCGCTGGCATTGGCTGCCGCGCTCGACGGATGTGTGCGGGAACGACAGGCTACGACGGCACACCTCAACACCTTGCGCCACCACCTGATTTCGCACCTTCCCGATGGCGTCAAGCCAACGCTTTCTCCCAGTGTTGCCACGGCTCCCAGCATCGTCCACCTCAGTATCGACACGGCACATCCCGAAGCGATCCTTCTCAGCCTCGATGCTGCGCATATTGCAGCGTCGGCAGGATCAGCCTGCCATGCCGGGGTGACGCGCCCGTCTCGTGCACTGCTCGCGATGGGCAGGAGTGAGCGTCAAGCCCTTGGCGTGCTGCGCGTGTCACTCGCCGCATCAACCACCGTGGACGATATTGATGCTCTCCTCGCTGCATTGCCCACTGCGGTTGAAGCAGCGCGTGCGCTCGACGACCTCGACACTCGTCGACACTGATCCGTGCGTAAGGTAGTGGCGTGAAAGTTCTTGCTGCACTGTCTGGGGGAGTGGATTCAGCGGTTGCTGCCGCGCGAGCGGTCGACGCTGGGCATGACGTCACCGCCGTTCATATGGCACTGTCGTCGTCACCGCAGTCGTGTCGACTTGGCGCTCGCGGGTGCTGCTCGATTGAGGACTCAGTGGATGCGGCGCGCGCAGCGGAAACGCTTGGCATCCCCTTCTACGTGTGGGATTTAGCTGAGGAATTTGAAGACAGCGTGATTGATGACTTTGTCACACAGTATCGGATGGGGCGTACGCCAAATCCGTGCGTGCGCTGCAACGAGTTCGTGAAGTTTAGGGAGCTTGCTGCGCGTGCTCGCGCCCTTGGTTTCGATGCCGTGTGCACGGGGCATTACGCGCGGGTGACGTGTGAAGATGGGCGGTATTCGCTGCTGCGCGCACGCGATGCGAAAAAAGACCAGTCCTATGTTCTCGCCGTGATGGGGGAGGAGGAACTGCCGCGCGTCGTCCTCCCGCTCGGGGATGTCGCGTCGAAAGCTGAGGTGCGTGCCGAGGCTGAGCGGCGAGGGCTCGGGGTGTCAGATAAGCCCGACTCCTACGACATCTGTTTCATTCCTGACGGGGATACACAGGGGTTTCTTCGCGCTCGACTCGGCGAGCGCCGCGGGGCGATCGTTGACACCGAAGGGCGCGTGCTCGGGGAGCACCGCGGGTATTTCGAGTACACCGTGGGGCAGCGTAAGGGGCTGGGGATCGATCGCCCAGCCGAGGACGGACGCCCGCGCTATGTGTTGGAAACTCGACCGGAAACGAATGAGGTGGTGGTCGGGGCGAGTGAGCTGCTCAGCGTCAACACCGTTGACGCCAGCGACGTCGTGTGGATGGCGGGCGATGACGATGCTGAGGTGCGTACCGTCGACGAATCACACCTCGGCAAAGATGAGGATCAGTGTCTGTGGGCGCAAATGCGAGCCCACGGTGAGCCGGTGCCCGTCACTGCCGTCACTCGCAGTGCCGTCACTGGTCGGGGGGATCGACTGAGTGTCACGCTAGCGCGCACGGTGCGTGCCATTGCCGCCGGACAGAGCCTGGTCCTCTACCGTGGTACCCGCGTGATCGCTCACGCGGTGATCGAGAGTGCCCGGCGACTTTGATATGATCGGCTGGCATTCGCGCGAGTGGCGGAATTGGTAGACGCGCCAGATTTAGGTTCTGGTATCCGAGGATGTGGGGGTTCAAGTCCCCCCTCGCGCACCGGTCGTTGTGCTGTCGCAGATGGCGTGCAGTTTTGATTCAATGGGGATATGACGCGTTTGACTCCCGGCGACACCGCCCCTGATTTCACGCTCGACTCCACCGACGGACAGCTCGTGCTGTCTCAGATCGCTCGATCCAGCGATCGCGGTGTCATCGTCTACTTCTATCCGAAAGCCTCAACTCCGGGGTGTACCACCGAAGCCTGCGATTTTCGCGACCATCTCGGGCGACTTGCCTCGACCGGGTACGCCGTTATCGGTATCAGCCCCGATGCGATTCCCGCACTTGAGCGGTTCCGCGACGCCCAGGCACTCACTTTCCCGCTAGCCTCCGACCCCGACCACACGACAATGGAGGAGTGGGGTGCATGGGGGGAGAAGAAGAACTACGGTCGTGTGTTCACTGGTGTCATCCGCTCGACCGTGGTCGTTGACCGCGAGCTGACTGTCACCCATGCTCTGTACAACGTCAAGGCAACGGGGCACGTTGACCGGGTTGTGAAACTACTCGGTGACTAGACGCTGACGGTGATGGCTCTGCGTCGTCATGTCAGCGGCTCAGCGCCGGTGGCGACGCGCCTCGCGTTCTGCACAGCCAATGAGGCGGTGAAGATCGCTTTCGTGGACAACAACATAGGCGGGGGAGAGCCCGTCAAGCTCCTCGAGCGGCGTGACGAACCAGCGAGCAATTGCCATCTCGTCGAGGTGGTCGCGTAGGCGTCGCAGCACCGGTGCCACACCGGGGTGGATAGTGCGTTGCGAGGTGAGCTGCCAGGTCGGGTAGAACAGGGATCGCCCCGTCGGGCGAATGGCGATGAGACGCCCTTCTCGCACCGCCTTGTGGATGGCTTGGCGTGAAATCCCCAGCCAGCCCTCGAGATCCGATGTGGTGCACAGCGTCCCGACCTCAGGCTCGCAGTCGAGTTGCCTGGTGGTCACGGTTGCGACGAGTCGTGAGATTTCTCGAATCGTGTCGTCGGTAATGGAGGTCGAGCGC
>JAEZVQ010000062.1 GCA_023420745.1 Actinomycetes bacterium | reverse complement strand
CAGGTATTGATGACGACGACGTCAGCGCCTGCATCTCCGGCGTCGGTGGCGCGTGCGGCAGCCTCGGGGACTTCGGCGACGGGACGCCACCCGTGGGCTTCGAGAAGCCCCGCCATCCGTTCCGAGTCGTGGTCGTTCATCTGACATCCGAGTGTGCGCACGAGGTAGGTGCGCGGGCGCGACCCGTCAGCGTGGTGTGCTTCGGCGTGGGCGCCAGTCGCGAGGTCGTTGGCAGTGGTGGACGTTGTCATCACGAGGTGATTGTAGTGCGCGCCGTAGTGTCATCGCTGCTCGCGTCAACCCGAGGAGCAAATTGCGTGAAATTACGGCTGATGTCGCGCAGTAGTGGGAGGGCACGGGTAACGCATTCGCGTCGAATTTCGTCACGACTGCCGTGCGCATCGACGCGGATCACGGTTGCTGGCATTGTCGAACCCGCCACCGCAATGTAAGCCTGCCCGACCGGGTGCCCGTCTTGAGGTTCGGGACCGGCAACACCGGTGGTCGCCACACCGAGATCAGCGTGGAAGAGTGTGCACACCCCCTCAGCCATGGCTTGCGCCACCTCGGGGTCGACTGCTCCACGTTGGCGCAGCAACGCCTGATCGACGCCGAGGATGCTCGCCTTGGTGTCGGTGGCGTAGGTGCATACCCCTCCTCTGACCACCTGGGAGGCGCCAGGGACATCAATGAGAGTCGCACACAGGGCGCCACCGGTCAGAGATTCGGCGACGGCGATGGTCATTCGTGCCTGTCGCAGTACGTCGATCACCGGTTGAGCCGGGCTGATTGTCACCACGTCGAGTACTCCTGTGCACGCCGATACTCGTCGCCGCGCTCCTCATCGGCGGCGTCAACGACTTCGCGTGCCACCGCGTAGGATAGCCCGGCAGTGTAGCCGCGACGCTGTAAGAATCCACAGAGTCGACGAATCGCCGCTTCGCGCCCCACCGCGGGCAGACTGGTCATCCGCTGTGAGGCGAGTGCTCGAGCGCGTGCACGCTCGTCTTCAGGATCTCGATCCCCCACCAGCTGAGCAATGAGCGCCGCGGGAATCATCGCGCGGCGCAGATAGTCGGCGAGTGCTCGCCCGGTCATCCCACGCTCGTCGCGACCGATTCGCACGAGTTCACCGGCGAGTCGCTCGTCGTCAATGAAACGCTGTGCTTGCGCTGTGGCTACCGCGTAATCCGCTGCGTCTTCACTAAAGCCACGCTCAATGAGTTTCGCACGCGCCGCGGCACGGGAGCGATCGCACCGAGCGAGCATCGCAATCAGCGTGCGATACGCACATTCACGCGCTTCATCACCCTCGAGTGAGCGATGGTATTCGATGCGTTCAGCGAGTCGCTCCCGTGCCCCACGGCGTGGTTGAGCAGGCATGGTGGCGATCAGAATCCAGCGTCAGCGGCGTCGGACGCTGCGGGCTTTTTCGCCTTGGCACCCTTGGGCGACGCGGCAGCGCTATCCGCTGTGGTGGTCGCCGAGGTCTCGGTTTGCGCATCGTCACTCGCGATCCCGAGTTCCACGAGCACGCGATGTTCGATCTCATTGGTGAGTTCCGGGTTGTCGATCATGAATCGCCGGACATTTTCACGCCCTTGCCCGAGCTGGTCGGCACCGTAGGTGAACCACGATCCGGATTTCTTGACCAGCCCGGTTTCGATTGCCATATCGAGAATCGACCCTTCGCGCGATACCCCTTGACCGTAGAGCATATCGAACTCGGCTTGCTTGAACGGCGGCGCCATCTTGTTCTTGACGACCTTGACCTTGGTGCGGTTGCCGATCGGGTTGCCACCGTCTTTGAGTGTTTCACCGCGTCGCACTTCGAGACGCACCGACGCATAGAACTTCAGTGCCTTACCGCCGGTGGTGGTTTCGGGGTTGCCGAAGAACACACCGATTTTTTCGCGAAGCTGGTTGATAAAGATCGCGGTGGTGCCGGTACCCGATAGGGCGCCGGTGATCTTGCGCAGCGCCTGCGACATCAGTCGCGCCTGGAGACCGACGTGGGAATCCCCCATGACCCCTTCGATTTCTGCTTTCGGCACGAGCGCAGCGACCGAGTCGATGACAATAATGTCGATGCCACCCGATCGGATGAGCATGTCGGTGATTTCTAGCGCCTGTTCCCCGGTGTCGGGTTGAGAAACGAGGAGATTGTCCGTATCGACTCCGAGTTTCTTCGCGTACTCGGGGTCGAGGGCGTGCTCAGCGTCGATGAAGGCGGCATTGCCTCCCATTTTCTGAGCCTGAGCGACCGCGTGGAGAGCAACGGTGGTCTTACCGGAGGATTCCTGACCGTAGATTTCAATGATGCGCCCGCGAGGGAACCCACCGATCCCCAGTGCCACGTCGAGAGCCAGCGCCCCGGAAGGAATCACTCGCACAGCGGGACGAACGTCGTCCCCTAGCCGCATCACCGAGCCCTTGCCGAACTGTTTGTCGATCTGAGCAAGCGCCAGTTCCAGAGCTTTTTCACGATCCATTGTTGCCGCCATGAGGTGATCCTTTCTCGATCGTTCGACGGGCTCTCCGCCCGTGTGAGTGGGGCTGGCCTGGTGTCAGCGTGTCCCTCTCCGGGAACGCCAGGATGCCGCGGTCGGCCACTCCCGCGAAACGCCAACGACCACTGACCTGTGGACTCGCCTCGGTCAGTTCCACGCTGTGAATGATCCTCGCGCACACGACTTGTGGATCGCCGTATGCGTCACGGATGCGTGGATAACCGGTGTCGGCGCGCATCGCCGACGACCATGCTAACCGAACGGGTGTTCGATTGCGCTGCGACACGCCAGCGCGTCGCAGCCCGCCCACCTCGGTGGCATGAGAAGGCGAAGCGAGTGTGGTTCGACGCTCAACGTCACGTCGGGAACCCGCATCCCCTCGCCGTCAATGGTGAGCACGAGTTCAGGGTCGCCCTCGAGGGTGAGCGTCGAGGCGCGCCACGAGCGCACGAGATGCTCGTCAACCGCGCGACCGCCACGAAATGCCGAAAACGATCGCACCATGTCGCCGATTCCCACCGGTTGCACCGAGGTGATGTCAATCAGCCCGTCGTCGATGATGGCATGCGGGTTCGGTTGAAAGCCTCCCCCGTAGTAACGGGCGTTGGACACCGCGGTGAGGAAATAGCGCCACGTCGCCGCATGGGCGTGCCCGGCGGAATCAACCCAACGTCCACGGCAGGAAAAATCACGTTGTCCGCGTGCCAGCTCGGCGGCAACGGCAATGAGATACGAGGTGCCGAGTAAGAACGGAACTCGCCGGTGGATCCGATCCGCGGTAATCCCAACAAGGGAGTCAAAGCCGACAGAAATGGTATTGACAGCACTGCGCTCAATGCCCGTACTTGAGCTGACCCGGACAGTATCAACGGCGTGCACCCGCACCTTTGACGGATATGCGGCCAGGTCAGCAACGATGTCGTCAACGGTGGGCAGGTGCGGACCGTAGAGTGTTCGAGCGAAGTCGTTACCGGTTCCGGCGGGAAGGACGAGAATGTGAATCGAAGTATTGACCGCGCCATTGATCGCTTCGGACACGGTGCCATCTCCCCCGGCAACGCAGATCAGCCCGCGCTGCCCCCACTGTTCAGCGCGCTCGGCGACGATGTCGCACGCGTCCCACGGTCGCGTCGTCGTACTCGTGGTGATCTCGGCGTCGGGGAATGCTCGTGCCAGCGTTTCGCCGACGCGTTGAGCGCGCGCCATCATCCGGTGCGTTCCGGCTTGCGGATTGATGAGGAGGTGGACGTGTTCGAGCGTCACTTCTTTGCCGCTCGTTGATCCTGGCGATGCACCCAGCGCGCCTCATCCCCCATGTCGGTTTCGCGGATCAGCTCAGCCCAGACGACGTCTATATCGACTCCCGCGGCAAGTGCTTGTTCAGCGGTGTGTCCAAGTTTCGGCAAGTAGAGATCGCCCACGAGAGAGCGACCGTAGCAGGATCCATACACGGCTTCGACACTCGCCCAGAACTCGGAAACGGTCATCACGGCAGTGTCACCCTCTAGCTCAGCAACGCCATGCGATCGTCACTGTCAAGTGCCTGAACCTCGCGTTCGAGGGCGCGTGCCGCAGAAATCCCTTCGACGATGGCGAGGCGATCAGCGACCTCGCGTAGCACGAATGACAACGGCACTCCCAGCGCTTGACAGATCGCGTGGAGCAGCTCGGAGGACGCTTCCTTTTGCCCGCGTTCAATCTCCGACAGGTACCCGAGTGAGACCTGCGCGTGCGATGATACGTCGCGCAGCGTCCGTCCCTGGTGGCGTCGCACGAGTCGGAGAACATCTCCGATATGTTCACGCATCGACACCGACTCACTCGTCATGGCCTTCATGTCTCCACCGTATCGCGTGCGAAGCAAAACCACCGCGGCGTGTCCACCGTTCAACCGTTGGGCAAGGGGCTCAGACCACTCACGCCAGCCTCACGCACCGCGATTTTCCCCAGTGATTGCAACGAATTTAGCGTCGCCATTGTCGCCAAAATCGCCAGAACGTGGCACTCGACACGTTTGAGTGCTAGCGGCGTCGCCGCGTCGTCCACGCGTCGAGGACATAGACGAAACCCGACCACAGGGTGAGGG
>JAEZVQ010000056.1 GCA_023420745.1 Actinomycetes bacterium | reverse complement strand
TCGCCGCTGCTCAGCGCTGTTGCTCGTCATCACTGTTGTACGGTCACCGTACGCACGCGCCACGGCTGACCGCCCAACGTCATGCGCAACCGCTGCTCCGGCTGTCCCTCAACGTCGACGCATTCCTCCCCGCGGCAACGCGTGTAGCACGCCTGTGTGGTACTGACCTCGACAACGAGTTGATCTCCCTCGCACGACACCACCACCGGATTCGACAGTTTGGTCGCCATCCCCTTGACCGCAATGCCCTGGTCGCTGAGGGTGTCAATGAGGTGGAGGTCGCGGGTGAGTTCGACCGCACCCGGCGCGTAAATCTCCGCTACCGTGTCGCGATTGAGGGTGGCGAGTGCCTCGGTGCGCCGCTCGGTGAGGTCACTCACCACGTCGAGGGCTTGCGACGCGCTCAAACACGGAACCGTCGACGGCGTCCCCTGATGATGAGAAGAAGCAGCGTGGGTGGTGTGAAACCACGAGATCCCCACCGCTGAGCCCACAACGATGAGCACGATCGCGATGCTCACCCGGATTACCCCTGCGCGAACGATCCGGCGTGACAGCCGTTGTCGAGGTCGACGATGTGCCGGTTTCGCCAGTGACAAGGTGCGGTGTCGTCGATGCTCGACTCGCCACGCGGCGGCGACATCGCCGGCACTGAGCATCGACATGTGATCCCCCGTCAGACACCCGTCACTGACCAGTTCAGTGTTCCCCGGCTCCACATCCCCTGCCCCGACGTGATCGTCCGCTCCCGGTCGGCAATCAACCGGTCGACAATCAGTCGAGTGATCATCAACCGGCACCAATTCGGCGCCGGTCAATGTCTCGAGGATTTCTCGTGCCGAGGGACGTTGAGCAGGATCGTCATGCCCGGCGCGAGCAGTGATCGGGTGATGAATATCGAGATGGCGGGCAAGCTCACTCCACGCCCACACGTCACCGGCGGCGCTGGCACGAACCGGCGATACGCGTCGGCGACTCTCCGGCGGCACCCAACCGGGGGTAGCAACGTCTTCGTCGAGCGTGTCGATGACGACAGCGCGACCGCAATGGATGACGACATTACTCGCGGTGAGATCACCGTGCACCAGCCCCACCTCGTGCAATGCCGCCAATGCGCGCGCCACGTCAACGACCAGCGTGCGCGCCACACGAGGAGGAATCGCTCCCGGTGTCGCAGTCAGTCGCGCCATCGTGGAACCGGTGAGATAGGGGCTGACAACGGCAAGCCGCGTTCCCTCGTCAATCACGTCAATAATCGGCAACAGCGCCTCACAGGTCACCGCCCGGAGCTGGTCAATTCGGCGGCGAAGTGCCTCCATCTGCTGAGGTGGACGGTCGGTAGCGAGGAATCGGATGACGCACGGATGCCCGTCCATGCTCGTTGCTCGCCACAGTGCTCCGGTCGTCGTCAACGACAGGATTGATTCCAAACGATAGGTGCCACAACGCATGGTGCTAGCTCACCATATGAGGAGGATCACCGGCGAGTGCTGCGCCATCACTGTGGATAACTGGTGTCAGCGAGGACTATAATCCCATTGTTCGCCCCGTGACGATGGTGATTTCAGCGTGTGCGGCGAACCGCCTGAATGCTCTGTTTTCAGCGAAATATTCTGCGTGCGAGAACAGACCCTTTCGGGCCCGTTATGTCATGTGAAAGCATTGTCATGCACACCTCTGTTTTTCGTGCTCTGACGCACTACCGTATTCTCCCTCGGCTTGCCGGATGGCGTGCGCTTGTCGTCGCCTTCGCGGCACGCGCCCCCTACGCGATGATCCCGCTCGGCACGATGACGGCGGTCAACGCAACCACCGGAAAAATCGACATTGCCGGCTATTCCACCGCGGCTGTGGCACTCTCCACCGCCATCGCCGGTCCGCTCATCGGGAAATGGGCTGACCGCGCGGGGCAGCGTATCCCGCTGCGTATCCTCACCCCCATCAACGCCTGCGCGCTCCTCGCCATGGCCTGCGCGGTGACCTTCCACGCGGGGCTGCCCCTCCTCTTTGCCTCCTGCATCGCCGTCGGTGTCACCTCCCTGCCGATTGGCTCCTTCACGCGCTCGCGCTGGATCGCGCAGACAAACGTGCCGCGAGAACTTGCCGCCGCACTGTCCTACGAATCGATGGCCGACGAGCTCGTTTTCGTCCTCGGTCCCGCACTTGTCGGTCTCGCCGCCTCGCTTGCGGCACCGACAGCACCGCTGGCTCTGGCTTTTGTCCTCGTCGCCACCGCGGGGATGATTTTCGCCTTCTCCCCTGCCGACACGCGACGCACCCCATCGCCCACTTTGCCGCATTCGACGAGTGCCGACGCGCCCGCCAGCGTCGGGGTGCTCCGTGTGATCTGGATGGTGTTCCCCTCCGTCATCGCTATGACAGCAATTGGCTCCTACTTCGGAGCCACCCAGGCGGCTATCACCTCGCGCGCCGAATTCCACGGGGTCGCGATGATTGCCGGGCTGATCTACGCGGCGATGGGCATCGGGTCAGCGATGATGGCCATCATGACGGTGGCGATTCCCGCGCGCATCACCCTGTCCCAGCGCATCCTCATCGGCGGCTGCGGTATGGCAGTGTTGATGAGCATTGTTGCCGCGACAACGAACCTCGGACCGTCGGCAATCCTCCTCACCACCTGCGGGCTCTTCGTCGGTCCGTCCATGGTGACCGCTTTTTCCCTCACGGAATCTCTCGCTCCGTCCTCGGGCATGGCGATCGCGATGACCTCGATGCAGTCGTCGGTGACGATCGGCGTATCGCTCGGCTCGGCGATCGGCGGCCAGATTGCGCGCGCGGGTGGACATCATGCCGCCTTCGTGGTGCCGGTGGTGGCCGCCGTAGTAGTTGCCGCTGTTGGACTAGGATTAGTGTTGAAACGCCAGGGGGATGCATCCGCGCGCCCCATCAACGCAGCAGTAGAGGATCAAGGTGACAACTGATAGCACCGCACCCGACGCCCCGAAGAAGCGTCGCTGGTACCACAACCTCGCCGACGCCTACCGCATTACCAAACGCACCTACACGTGGATTCCGTGGGCGTTGATCGGCTCCGCACTCGCCGCTATCGCCATCATGGTGACGCTGGGTGCCCTCGGTCGGATGAACTGGGTGATGACAATCATCCTCACCATCATGTTCGCCACCCTGGTACCGATGGTCATTCTCTCGGTACTGGTCAAGCCGGCGATGTACCGCCAGATCGATGGAACTCTCGGTGCCGTCTATGCGGTGATTACGCAGATTCGACGCGGCTGGACAGTCGAGGAAGAACCAATTTCGGCGACTCGCCAACGCGACCTCGTGTGGCGCATTATTGGTCGCCCCGGTGTCGTCCTCATCAGCGAGGGTTCGCGTTCTCGTCTTCGCGACCTCATCGAGCGCGAGCGCAAGGAAGCCCAACGCTGCGTGCACAACGTGCCCGTCCACGTCCTCCATGTTGGACACGGCGAAGGCGAAGTGCCGTTGGCGAAACTCGAGCGTGCTTTGCGTAAATTGCCCAAGACGCTGCGCTCCTCGGAAGTTCCGCTGGTAGCTCAGCGCCTCCACGCGATGAAG
>JAEZVQ010000178.1 GCA_023420745.1 Actinomycetes bacterium | reverse complement strand
ATTACGCACCGCGCTGAGACGGCACAGATGCTCCGCCAGCGTATTGTCAGATTCTCGCAGCATCAGACGCGTCACTTCACCGATTGTCGCTGATTCGACGCGGGCGATTTCGACTGGGCGAGCGTCGGGCTGACGCTTCACACCATCACCGTGCGCGCCCTCGTACGTGCCATCACCGTCAATTCGGCGCACCCCTTGCGAATCATCGAAAGGTGAGTCATCAGCAATCGCGCTGACAGTGATCCCACGCTCAGCAAGACGCGCGACGAGGAGCTGTGCAACATGCCCGGCCGGGTTGTCATCATAGAGGGCGCCCTCAGAGGATTCGGCCATTCCACCATCAACAGCAAATGCCACCGAGTGCCCAACCCATCTCACCACATCGGGATCCAAAGTTTCCTCTCGCGTCGCACCGTCGGCAATACGCGGATGGTAGATCAGTTGGGACACGTCGACGGGTGAACTTTCGGAGGAAGAACCTGCGGCGGCAAGTGATTGTAATGAGTGCGCCACCTGGTCGGCGAGGTCATCGAGCCCCGCTCGCCCCTCGACCGCGCGCGAGTCACCGGTTCCGTCGCTGAGCAGGAGATCCCCATCGCCAACGAGGTGGAGCCGATTGTCAGCGTCGAGCCACACGCGTGTCGCCAAACGCTCAGTCAGCGGCAATGAGTGAGCCATGGAGAAGGCGGTGAGAACCTTCGTCAGCGACGCGGGGATGAGCGGCGTGTCGCCACTCTCATCGAGGACAACATTGCCGGTCAGTGCGTCGATGACGACCGCCCCGACGCGATGGTGAGACGCAAGGTCGGCACGCAACTGCTCCCACGCGGGTGCTACCGATTCCCTGGTCACCGGCGGCAGATCGAGGCGCATGCGTTCAATCTCAAACCCGGGGAGCTGGACATTTTCTCTCTCCGGTAGTGGCGCAGCCTGTGGTGGAGCCACGTTGGTCACAATCCCAGGCACAATGTTGTACACATCCGCAGTGATATATCCGGCAACGCTCGCTCCTACCGCAAGAATGCATACAATCGCGGTAGTAGTTCGTTTCCGCATGTCTCCTCCGGATTGTGGCGAGGGTCGATACGGCGATAAGTCTAGCGCCGTGCGTCTTCCTCGCCACCCAGGAGACGGTGGGGATTTAGCACAACCGCCGCGCATATCCCACGTGCCGGATATCGTGGCAGAAGAGAACGTGACAGAAGAGAAAGGATGACGCCGTGACCCACGACGACACCATGATGGAGTTCGACGTCACCGTCGAAATCCCCAAGGGTAACCGCAACAAGTACGAGGTCGACCATGAAACAGGTCGGATCCGTCTCGACCGCATGCTGTTCACGTCAACCCGTTACCCCGACGATTACGGTTTTATTGACGACACGCTCGGCGAAGATGGCGACCCTCTCGATGCCCTCGTCCTCCTCGAAGAACCAACCTTCCCCGGCTGCGTTATCCGCTGCCGCGCGCTGGGCATGTTCCGGATGCGTGACGAGCACGGCGGCGACGACAAGGTCGTGTGCGTGCCCGCCGCAGATCAGCGCGCGTCGTGGCGCACGGAGATCGAGGACGTGTCCGAGTTCCACCGCCTTGAAATCCAGCACTTCTTTGAGGTCTACAAGGATCTCGAACCGGGGAAGTCCGTCGAGGGCGCCCACTGGGTGGGACGTGCCGAGGCTGAGGAAGAAATCCGACGCTCCTACCAGCGCGCCAAGGATGCGGGTTACCACGACCACCACTGAGCACCAGCCGGGCACACGCCCGGAACCATCCACGCAGTGAGAATACGCACTCGCCCGGTCAGATCCCTCAATGGATCGACCGGGCTAGCGTTATGTCACGAAAGCACGCGAGTGACACCTGCGTCCTAGACACGCCCCCCGTACGGGACCAGGTCGTAATAGCGCAACGTCGTGTAACGCACTGTCTGTCCCGGTGAGGGCGATTCGAGAATTTGACCGTTACCCGCGTAGAACGCCACATGGTAAATCTCTGACGCTGATCCCCCATCGCCCCAAAACACCAGGTCACCGGGTTGCAGATCTGAGATGGGAATCCGCCGAGTTGCCCGGTATTGCATACTGGCAGTGCGAGGAAGTGACGTGCCGGTACTGGCGAACGACATCATCACCAAACCGGAACAGTCGTACCCCGGTCCTGTTCCGCCCCACACGTAGGGTGCGCCGATCTTCGTCGCCGCCCAGGCGAGGGCGCGCGCCCCTGCCCCAGAGTTTGATGATGCTTGACGTCTCGCCTCTTCCTCTGCAGCGCGTCGCGCTTCTTCCTCAGCAGCTCGGCGGCGAGCGGCTTCCGCTTCTGCCGCTTCCTGCGCCTTGCGCGCTTCCTCAGCCTGGCGACGTTCAGCCTCCGCACGACTTGCCGCTTCCGCCTGACGAGCACTCTCCGCCTGTGACGCTTGAGAACCAGCAGCCTCAACTCGCGCCCTTGCGGCAGCTTCCGACCGCGCCTGCTGCTGCGCCTCAAGCGTACTTTGCCTCCGTGTTTCCTCGGCGACGGAAACATTGCGTCTTTCAGCCAGTTGCGCGATCAACGCCGACCGGCGTTGCTCAACATTCGCCACTTCACGATCGGCTTGATCTGCCGCCGCCCGCACATCATCGAGCTGCTGCTTGGCTCGATCGGCTGCTGCTTGAACAGCGGTTTGAGCTTCGTCAGCCTGCTTTTCCAACGTGCGGGCGACCTGATCGAGAGCCGCAACTTGCTGCATCTGGAAGTCAGCATTATGCGAAAACTTCTTAAGGAATGACGCGCGACGCTCGACGTCGGCAAGCCCATCTGCCTTGATAAACGGGGCAATCGCGTCAAATCCGCCACCCGATCGGTAGACGGTTTGGGCGATGGAAGCCAACCCTTGCTGTGCTTCGGTGTACTCTTCACGCGCCTTCTTCGCGGCAGATTTCGCGACTTCGGATGCTTTTTTCGCCTGATCGAGGTCGTCTTGTGTCTGGGCGTAATCCTCTGCGGCACGCTGCGCGTCAATGCGGACTTCTCGCGCATGAGATTGGACGCGGGCGAGCTCAACCTCAAGCTGCGCCACACTCATCGACGAGATGTCAGGAACATCGTCAGCGTGAGCCACACCCGGAATTGCCATCACCACGCCGAGGGTGAGGCTACATCCCAGCGCTGCTGCGATCTGACGTGTGAATCGCTGACGTCGTGTCATTCGCTCCCGTCCTTCACAATGCGTGGGCATCGCCCAACCGATGATCTCCCCCACCGTATCGCACCACTCGTCACGCACGCAACAGTTTTACCAACTTCCCCGTTCGTCACACTCGCCACATTTTTCACTTCAACATCACCGCACTCGTGATCCGCGTTACGCTTTTTCTATGACTCAGCGACAGTCCCCACCTTCTTCCCACAAAACGCTCGACCCGACAACCGGTTTCGGTTCTACCCCGATCCCTCAGGTGGGCAAGTGGAGTGCCGACGTCCTCGGTGACGGATTTGAAGCGCAACTGCTGGAGCTTCGCCCCGACGAGGAAGGCGAAGTGGTGGCAACTGTGGTGCGTCACCGCCCTGATCTTGATCCCCATATTCTTCGCGGCACTGCGCGCACACCTGTCTTCGCTGCGCTCTATATTCACGGTTGGAATGACTATTTCTTCCAACGGGAACTCGCCCGCGAAGTGGCGTTGGCAGGCGGGTGTTTCTACGCCATCGACCTGCGAAAATATGGTCGTTCGTGGCGCGCACACCAGCGTTTCGGCTGGACCGACGATCTCGCCGACTATGACGAGGACATCGACGCGGCACTGTCATTGATTTCTCGTGATACGAACGGGCTTCCCGTCGTGCTCATGGCTCACTCGACAGGGGGGCTGACAGCGGCACTGTGGGCAGCACATCATCCAGGGCGCCTTGCGGGGCTGTGGTTGAACTCGCCGTGGCTCGAGCTCCAAACTTCGGCGCTCACGCGGGCACCGATGGGGCATTTCGTCGATCTCG